>NZ_CALJXO010000368.1:0-27005 GCF_937988555.1 uncultured Boseongicola sp.
CGGCCTTTGGATCAGAGCGGCGCGCAACCCAACTGCGATTGTCCGCCCGTTATGGGCGTGGCAGCGATATTTATTGGCGTGGGCGAGATCCGCGCCGGAAACAAAGAGAATTAATGGACTTTGATATGTTGGGGCTTCAGCCCCGTCTTGTGGCAAAACTTGCCGAACAGGGGATCACAGATCCCACCCCGATCCAGAAGAAAGCGATCCCCCATGCGATGGCGGGCCGCGATGTTATGGGGCTTGCGCAGACCGGCACGGGCAAAACCGCCGCCTTTGGTCTGCCTATTATTCATGTGCTGACCAAACTGGGTGTGAACCCAGAGCCGAAATCGGCGCATGGCCTTATTCTTGCGCCAACGCGCGAGTTGGCAAAACAGATTTCGGACAATCTGCGGGCCTATACCCAAGGGACGCATCTGAAGATTAACTTGGTCGTTGGCGGACAGTCGATCAATGCGCAGATTCAGCGGCTTGGGCGTGGCACCGATTTGCTGGTGGCAACACCGGGCCGGTTGATTGACCTGATTGATCGCAAGGCTGTGCGGCTTGACCAGACACGGTTCCTTGTTCTGGACGAAGCGGATCAGATGCTGGACATGGGCTTTATCCACGCGCTGCGTCGCATCGCGCCTTTGCTGCGTAAAGACCGTCAGACCATGCTGTTTTCGGCGACGATGCCGAAGATGATGGCCGAGTTGTCTCAGGCGTATCTGAAGGATCCTGTTCGGGTTGAAGCAGCCCCTCCGGGCAAGCCGATCGAGAAGATCACGCAAGGGCTGCACTACGTGCCGCAAGGCGACAAAACGCAGTTGCTGATCAAGTATCTTGAAGGGCACCGTGCCGAGATGGCGCTTGTATTCGCGCGTACCAAGCATGGCTCGGAGCGGTTGATGAAGGCGCTGGTTAAGGCTGGTTTCTCGGCCGGGTCTATCCACGGCAACAAAAGCCAGGGTCAGCGCGACCGGGCGATTAGCTCGTTCAAGGCTGGCGAATTGAAAGTTCTTGTGGCGACGGATGTTGCTGCACGGGGTCTTGATATTCCGGGCGTGCGTCACGTTTATAATTATGACCTGCCGAATGTGCCGGACAACTATGTCCACCGGATCGGACGCACGGCGCGGGCTGGTGCGACGGGGCGCGCGGTTGCGTTCTGCTCGGCCGAAGAGATGAAAGAATTGCGCGACATCGAAAAAACGATGAAGGCGACCATCCCGGTTATCGGTGGCACTGCTCCGGTTCCGGTGCGCGCTGCGAAGTCCGGCGGAAAGCCAGGCGGCAAGCCCGGTGGAAAGCACGGTGGGGCTCCGAAGGGCAATATGACGGGTGCGCAGCGCAGTCGTGCCCGGCGCAGTGGCGGCGGCAAGCGCAAGATGGCGGCTTGACGCAAACTGGCGGACCGCCTTTACGGGCGCGTCGCCGTGCGACTTCATGACGAAATTGGAAAGCCCGTGCTGAATAGCGCGGGCTTTTTTTTGTGCTTTTGGGGGCTGTTATGAAGTGTTTGGTTTTTGAACAATACTGGCATTGCGCCCGCGCATCGGCTCCCTCGCAAGAGAAAAATCAGAGGAAACGGTGCAACCGCGATCAGCACACTGAGAAGGTACGGCCAGAACCGATATAGCCCAGACACTCCTGCTAAAAATGCAAGGCCTCAGCCACCGCCCAGAATCGAATTTTCTGGCAAGTTCAACAACACTGCGAGACGGGCATACCGGCTTCGAGTAGCCTTTGGGCAAACCGACTTTTTAGCCTGGTTGCCATCAGTTCGGGGCGGTCTTGAGCGGGAGTGGATGCGATGTCAGCGACCCAGTCCGTCCCGCTCTTCAATCTCAAGCATGACGCAATCTGTGAAATGTAGCGAAGGGGACCAAAGCGACCGATGCGAAACGAGAGAATTAACGCCCCAACCATGCCAGCGGATAGGATTGGGGCTGCCTTCCCGCCAAATGAGAGCAGCAGCGCGAACCCGATCTCGACACCGGGCACGAGCGGGATTTCTGCAGCTAAACAAATATAAGAAGCGCTCCCATGACGATGCGATGGATCAATGGCTTGTTCATTGGCAGGGATGGCGAGGTCACGCAGAAGGTCGCCAGCCATCCACCCGACGGCAAGGAGGATGACATAAACTCCAATGACCCGCCTAAGCGCTCAAATGCGACTTAGAATCGATCGCATAGCGGATTTTCGGTGGGGTTCATGCCGTCCGATTTCTGGCGGACTTGGTGGAGCGCTGAGGGTCAAATTCTTCCATCGCCGCGCTCTGAAACGCAATCTCGCGACTAGATGTCCAGTCCCATTGCTTTCGCTCCAAGCGGATCAATCCTTCGATCAGGCCGCCTTCGCGAACGAACCCCTCAAATTCAAAGAGACCTCGGCTGTAGCTTTCAAGCACACCAAGAATGATGATGTCTTCGTCCGTCGTCTCTGAGCGGTACGCTCCGGGAAGGAACCCACATCGCGTGCAGATGTCTGACCAGAAATAGCCATCTTCGAAATGCAAACTATCGGCAAGATCCGGGGTCTCGAGCGGTCCGATCATCCCCTTGAAAACGCGCCCATCTAAAAGGCGGCCCGCTCATGCTTCGCTTGCGCACCAAAGACCCAAGATGAGCGCAAGCGCTGCGAGCGCTGCTCAAATTGAACACGATCTTCTCGGTGTTGTCCGGATGCGGCCTGCATCGATGAGTTGGACTTCGTGACAAGCATAAAAATTGCGATTGTACCCATCGTCTTAAAAGCCCGCTTCGGTGCGCGCGTTGCGGAAGAAATAAGGGCGCCCCTAGGGGCGCCCTTTCGTTTTTTCTCGAACCGCTGAGCCTTAGTTCAGGTCGGCGCTCCGTGCGGCTTCGATGTCGCCTTCAACCGAAGCAACAGTACCTGTCAGCGCTTCGAGGATCTGTGCGCCACCGTCGACGTTCTCTTCAAACCAGCTGAACACAGGTGTCGCGGCTTCTTTGAACGCGGCTTTCTCGACAGGTGTCGGCACGTAAAGGTCCCCGCCCCCTTCCTGGAATTCCGTGTAGGCAGCGATCGACTTACGCTTTGGCGAGGCAAATGTTGCCTGCTGCAGCTGGTAGAAGCCATCGACCACAACGCGCTTCATGTCGTCTGGCATGGACTGGAACTTTTCATTGTTCATGAACCACAGCGCGCCCATGTAGGCGTGACCGTCAAGCGTGACGAACTGCAGGCCAGCATCGGGGAACTTCATGCCCATGATGTCGGTGATGCCGTTCTTGGAGCCTTCGACAACGCCCGTCTGGAACGATGTGAACAGCTCGGGCCATGGGATCGGAGTAGGTGAGGCGCCAAGCGATTTCACCAGCTCCTGTGGAAGGTCGGCGACCACGGTGCGGATCTTGAGGCCTTCCATATCGGCGGGCATCGCAACACGGCGCTGCGTGTTCGCGAAGTTGCGCCAGCCACCAGTGTTACCGATGGTCATCAGGCGGATGGTGTCGCCGGAAGCTGCCAGCGTCATTTCCTTCATGGTTTTCATGAAGCCGGTGCTGTTTTCCAACACGCCTTCAGCCACGCGGTCGTCGGCCATCAGGTAGGGCAGGTCAAGAACCTGAACGAAGGGGAAGATGCCGGAAGCACCGCCCGAGGTCGAAATGTAGACGTCGATGTTGCCGTCAGCCACGCCCTGCAGGCATTCAGCGCCATTCGAGCAAAGCTGTGTGCCGATAAACATCTCGACTTCGATTGCGCCGTTCGAGGCTTGCTCTACGAAGTTTTTGAAAACGACAAGACCGTCATAGTCTTCGTCGTTCTCGTTTGAGTTGGCTGTTGCGCGGATTGTGAAATCCGCCGCGTTGGCCATGAACGCCGAACCGGCGATCATCGTTGCAGCGAGTGCCGCTGTTGTAAGACCCTTTAGCATGTATCTCTCCCTATTAGGTTGCTTTTGGTCATTGAACGAACCCGGTTAGTCTCGGGATCGTCATCGAAATGGCCGGGATGTAGGTGATCAGGAAGATCACCAATACCTCGACGGCGAGGAATGGCAGGATGGCCCGTGCGATGGTTTGCACCTTTTCCCCCGAAACGGAGGAGGCGACAAAGAGCACCAGACCCATAGGCGGGGTTGCCAACCCGACGGTAAGGTTCACCGACATGATGATTGCGAAGTGGACCGGGTGAACGCCCAAGTCGACGAATATCGGACCCAGGATCGGGCCGAGGATGATGATCGCGGGACCCGCATCAAGGAACATGCCGACGATGAACAGCAGGATGTTGATCAGGAACAGCAGGACCAGTGGGTTTTCCGACAGGCTTAGGACGTAATCCGCAAGGATTTGCGGAGCATACGAGAGCGAGACCACGGTTTTGAACGCCATCGCGCCCCCCACAAGGAGGAGTACCACAGCCGAGGTCATGGAAGAGCGGCTGAGCACGCCTGGCAGGTCGGCCAGCGTCATGGTTTTCAACACGAAGAAGGCGACGACGATCGCGTAGAACACGGCGACGGCTGCGGCCTCGGTTGGGGTGAAGACGCCCAGAAGGATACCTCCCAGGATCAGGATCGGTGTTTGCAGGGGCACGACCGCGCGTTTGGTGACCATGCGAAAGTCGCTGTGAATGCGGCCACGCATGTTCATCAGAAGAACGTGGGAGGCGAGAACAGCGACAAGGAAGGTGACAAGGACCACGATAGAAGATGGCTCTTCACCGCCTGCGATGCCCGTGGTGCCACGGAACAGCGCGAAGATCAGCCAGCCGATATTCAGGCGCAGAAGGACGAAGCTGGCCCAGTATTCGCGTTTTGTGAGGGTCATGCCTTTGCGCACGATGCGCTCTGCCTTTGGCAGATCATATTTGTTGGCCATCAGGCGCACGACAGCCATCAGACCAAGGCCGATCATGACGCCGGGGACGATGCCTGCAAGGAAGAGGGCGGCGACGCTTTCGCCCATAACATAGGCGTAGATTATCATGATGCCGGAGGGCGGGATGATCGGGCCGATGACGGATGAGGCGGCTGTAACGGCGGCGGCGAAGCGGCGGGTGTAACCCTGCTTTTCCATCGCCGGGATCAGCATGGAGCCCAGTGCCGATGTGTCAGCTACAGCAGAGCCGGAGAGGCCTGCAAACAGCATGGACGACAGGATGTTCACGTGGGCGAGGCCGCCCCGAAAATGGCCCATCAGGGCCTGTGAGAATTCGACAAGGCGTTCGGTAATGCCGCCTTTGTTCATAAGTTCGCCTGCCAGCATGAAGAACGGGATCGCCATCAGCGGGAAGCTGTCCATGCCATTGTAAACGTTTCGGTAAAGGAGCGTGAGTTCCTTTGTGGGATCGGCGGCCCCTTCAGCAGAGGCGCTAAGGAACAACAAGATTCCCGGAGCGGCAAGCAGGCCAAAGAACACCGGAAGACCGATCATAAGGAAGATGAGGAAGATGGGGAGGAACCAGATCAGCATGTTTTTTACTCCACCAGGGCTTCAGCATCGGAGGGGGTGAGGTCTCTGACCTCGCCTCCGAGGAGGGTGATAAGCGTGCGCAAAACCATTTCGATGTTGACGATCAACATGAACGACATGCCGAGAAAGAACGACAGCATCATCCAGGATCGTGGTACGCGACACCAAGGCCCACTGCCGACGCCTTTGGCGCCAAGCGCTTCGCAAAATCCGGAGCCGTTGCCGGGTACGAACAGCGAGGATGTGGCGAATTTTCCAGAGAAGCCGGTAACCTCGCCCCAGCCAATCTGAACGGCCATCACGAGGACGAACCCTGAGATAATGAGGAGGCAAAGGCTGAGTGCTGAGCCGATCGCTTTGGGCAGCGCTTCGATCAGCATGTCGATAGCGACGAACCCACCCTGTCGGTAGGCCAAAGGGGCCATGAAGCCGGTCATCCAGAGCATCATGAAGCGCGCAGCCTCATCTGGCCATGGCAGGGCGTTGTTCAAAGCGTAGCGGAAGAAGACTTGGATAAGGATCGCAAGTACCATCAATGCGATGGCGACGAGCGATATGGCACGTCCAATTCTCAGAACGTAGTCGTTCCAAGTCTGAAAGGGCCAAAGCAGCCCATGTAAAAACGCCATGGCGTTTATCCTCCCTAGTGGCCCCTATTTTTTGTTTTTTGGGGCCTGTCGTGCGACTTACTGTCGGTTCTTAATCGGTATCTGTAAAGCGTCCATATGATCCTTTTGAGAACACAAGGGGTGCGCCTTGGGTCATTTCTGCTTGGGTCACTTCGCCGACGATGATCACGTGATCGCCGCCGTCATGGATGGCGTGGCGCGTGCATTCAAATCGGGCAAGACAGCCGTCGATCAGTGGTACGCCGTGGGTGCCGGGCACCCATGCGACGCCATCAAAAGCGGCGCCGTCGCGGGCAAAGGTCTGGCACAGGGCGGCTTGGTCGGCTGTCAGCACGTGGATGGCGTAGTGGGTTGCGGCATTGAACGCTGGGAACCGGCGAGAGGTTTTGGCCGGCGACCACAAGACAAGGGCCGGATCAAGCGAGAGCGACGAAAAGCTGTTTGCTGCGATCGCAAGGGGGCCGTCTTCTGTCTTGCAGGTGATGATTGTGACGCCGGTTGCAAAACAGCCCAAAGCATCGCGAAATGCGCGCGCCGTGTCGGGGCCGGGGGTGAAGGCGGTCATTGGGGGAATGCCTCCGTCAGCCATGTCATGGGACCTCGTGTCCGACGGCGGCTGAGTAAAGCTCGAACCATGTTTCGCGCTCCATTGGCACCTTTGTGGCGTCCGACAGTTTCTTGATGCGGTTGATATTGTTGGTGCCCATCACCGGCAGGATGCCTGATGGATGGGCCAGCAGCCACGCGGTTGCCACCGCAGCGGCATCGGTTCCGGTATCATTCGCAATGCGGCTCAAAACAGTCTGCACAACGCCGTCGCCGGACATCAGGCCTCCGCCGCCAAGCGGTGACCATGCCATCGGAGCGATCTCGTTTTCCTGCAGGAAGGCGAGGTCGCCGTTGGTGAAAGCGTCAAAGCACGACAGGCTAAGCTCGATTTGATTGACGACCAGATCGTTGTCCATTGCGGACTGCAAGAGCGAGAAATCCCACGGGCGGAAGTTCGACACACCCACCGCGCGGATTTTGCCGCTTTCGACAAGCCTATCAAGCGCTTCGCCGGTCTCGTGGTGATCCATGAAAGGGTCTTGGCGGTGGATCAGCAAAAGATCGAGGTGGTCGGTGTGCATCAGCTTCAGCGAGCATTCGACCTGCGCGTTGATGTGCTTGGCCGTGGTGTCGTAGTGCTTGACGCGCGCGTTCGGGAAGGCGCCGCAGGGTACCACGATATCGGTCTTCGAGATCAGTTCGATCTTGTCGCGCAAGGATGAGGATTTCAACGCGCCGCCGAAGAGGCTTTCGGATTTATAGAGGCCATAGATGTCGGCCTGATCGATGGTGGTGATGCCTTGCTCAAGACAGGCCTCAACCTTGGCTTCGATGTGGGCGGGCGAGGTGTCGTCGGCTTCGTCCAGCCGCCACATGCCATAGACAATGCGGGACAAGCTGAGGTCTTCGGTAAGGGTAACGCGATCCATTATTTTCTTTCTCCGACGCCGAGAGGCGTGGCGGGGGTTGAGGCGGGCACGCGGCCGTAAGCCTCTGGCAGGGAAACAGTCTTTAGTTCGGGGAGGACGCGTTTACCAAAGTGAACGCACTCGTCGATGTGGGGGTAGCCCGAGAAGATGAAGGCCCGGATGCCCATCTCCTGGTATTCTTCTATTTTCGACAAAACCTGATCGGTCGAACCAACAAGAGCCGCGCCGCAGCCCGAGCGCGCGCGGCCAACGCCGGTCCACATATTGGGTTCGACGTAGCCGAATTTGTCGGCCAGTTCGCGAGCTTTGGCCTGATGGGCGACGCCAAGCGAGATGGAATCGTGAGCGCGATCGCGGATCAGTTTGCCGTAGTCGTCGTCAAGCTTGCTGACGAGGTGTTCGGCGTATTCTTTGGCCTCGGCTTCGGTATCGCGCACGATCATATGGACGCGCAAACCGTAGTCCAGTGTGCGGCCGTATTTCTCGGCGACGGCGTTCACGTCGCGCATGCGTTGAGCCAGTTGTTCTTTGGGTTCCGGCCACATCAAGTAGACGTCGCAGTGTTGTCCACACAGATCGAGTGCGGACGGGGAGTAGCCGCCGAAGTACATCAACGGGCCGCCGTTTTGTTGGTACGGCTTGGCCGGTCCGGTCGGGACGTTCTGGAAGTTATAGACTTCGCCTTCGTAGTTAATTTCGTCTTGTGTCCAGGCCTGCCGCAGGATTTCGACGACCTCGCGGGAGCGTTGATACCGAAGGCGGCTTTCGGCAACTTCACCGGGGAAATCCGAGGAAATGATGTTGATCGTCAAACGACCCTTCATCATGTGATCGAGCGTCGCGATGGTGCGCGCAAGCATGATGGGTTGCATCTCTCCGCAGCGGACGGCGGCGAGCATATTGATCTTTTCCGTAAGCGGTGCGCAGCCCGCCACGAAGCTGAGGGTGTCTTGCCCGACCTGATAGGACGACGGCGCAAGAATATTGCGGAACCCTTGCTTTTCGGCCTCAAGAACGATGTCGCGGCAGTGTTCCCAAGACGAGCGAAGCGACCCATCTGGGACGCCAAGGTAGGCGTAATCATCTGAACATAAAGCGGAAAACCAGCTGACTTCGGCGGCGTCAAGATCTGCAGAGGTCACGGGAACGATGGTCATGCGAATCTTCTCCGAAGCATTATTTTAACCTTGCGTAGCATTCGCATTGATATACATCAATAGTGTATCAATTCTTAGATTGGCCGTTCTGGTGCCCGAGTCTTCTGCGCTGCCGAAGTATCTTCAGACTGCCGAGTTGCTGATCCGTGAGATTGCAGCCGGGCGTCTGGCTGATGGTGCGCGCCTGCCACCCGAGCGCGATATGGCGGGCGAGATGGATGTGTCGGTTGGCACGCTGCGTAAGGCGCTTAATGACCTTGCAGACAAGGGGCTTTTGGACCGCATTCAAGGGTCAGGCAATTACGTACGCCACCGGGCGGACGCCGCTGGCATTTACGCGTTCTTTCGCCTGGAGTTGATCGAGGGGGGCGGGTTGCCGACGGCTGACCTCCTGAGCGTTGATCGCTTGGAAAAGCCATCTGATTTGCCGGCATTCGGAGCTTCAAGCGAAGGTCACCGGATACGGCGCTTGCGGCGATTGTCGGGGCGTCCGGCGGCATTGGAAGAGATTTGGCTTGATGTGGCCTGGGCGGAAACGATGCGGCGCGAAGACCTACTGGACAGTCTTTACTATTATTACCGGACGCGGTTGGGCCTGTGGATTGCGCGGGCCGAGGACCGGATCGGAGTTGATGGCGTGCCGGATTGGGCTGTTAAAAACTTTGATCCTGCCCCGGGCACTCCGGCTGGATTTATCGAGAGATGGGGTCGCACGAACGAAGGCGCCATCGCTGAATTTTCGCGCACGTGGTTTGATCCCACGGTGGCGCGGTACATCGCGCGGATGAGGTAGTGAGACGCATGGAACGTATCATTAATTATGGTGTGATTGGCTGTGGCATGATGGGGCAGGAACACCTGCGCAATATTGCCTTGTTGCCGGGCGCGCGGGTCGCTGCGATTTTCGAGCCCGACCGCTATATGGCGGACGCCGCGAAGGCGATTGCGCCGAATGCCAAATTGGTCGGCTCGATTGCAGATTTGTTGGCGGTGCCGGAAATCGACTGTCTTTTGGTGGTCTCGCCGAACCACATGCACGTGCCGCAATTTGAAGAAATTGCAGCGACGCGGCCTTTGCCGTTGTTGATCGAAAAGCCGCTTTACACTGACCCCTCGCAGGCTGCTCGGATCACGGCTTTAGAGAGTAGCTACGCGGCCGCCGTCTGGGTGGCGATGGAATATCGCTATATGCCACCCATCCAGACGCTGATTGCAGAAGTCGAAGCGGCGACGGGTGGCCCAACGATGTTAACCATTCGCGAGCACCGCTTTCCGTTCCTGCCGAAGGTTGGCGACTGGAACCGTTTCAATCGCTACACGGGCGGAACATTGGTTGAAAAGTGCTGTCACTTCTTTGATTTGATGCGATTAATTCTCAAATCCGAACCGGTCAGGATTGTCGCAAGCGCGGGGCAGGACGTTAATCATAAAGATGAGGTTTACGCTGGTGAGACGCCCGATATCTGGGATGGCGCCTATGTGATCGTTGAATTTGCGTCAGGCGCACGCGCGATGTTGGAGCTTTGTATGTACGCCGAAGGGTCGCGCTATCAGGAAGAGATTTCCGTTGTCGGGCCAGCGGGCAAGATCGAAGCTTTTGTTCCGGGACCGGGACGGTTTTGGCCGACGCACCTGGGCACGCCTCCTGTGCCGCAGGTAATTGTGTCTCCGCGCAGTCCGAAAGGGCCGCTAGTTGTTGAAATCCCTGTCGATCCCACGATCCTGGAAGCAGGTGATCACAACGGTTCTACGTTCTATCAGCACGCGCGTTTTCTTGATCTTGTGCGTGAAGGTGGCGCGCCAGACGTTTCGCTTCGCGATGGGGCGCAAGCCGTTGCGATGGGCCACGCGGCGCAAGATGCGGCCCGTGGGGGTGGTGCGATTATGTTGCAGGACCCAAATGTCGTGAGCGACACGGCAGTGTCGCAAGAAGGCGCGATGGGCTGAAGGCAGATTTGCACACTTCACTGCAAGAGCCTTGGAGTGGAGCCATGACGTTCAGAGATTTAAGCGCGGTTTTGCAGCCCATCGCCGAGGCGAATGGGTTGCCGAATGTGTTCTATACCTCGGATGCGATTTATGCCGAAGAGCGTGAGGCGCTTTGGTTTTCGTCCTGGGCGGGCATCTGCGTCGCTGCCGATGTGCCCGAGCCGGGGGACGCATGCCCGATAGATTTCCTTGGTGTGCCGTTGTTTTTGTTGCATGGGAAAGACGGTAAGATCCGGGTTTTCCAGAATATTTGCCGTCACCGCGGAATGATCCTTGTGACAGAGCCACGCCAGATCGCAGGCGCGATCCGATGTCCGTACCATTCGTGGTGCTACAATCATCAAGGTGGCCTTGTCGCGACGCCGCATGTCGGTGGGCCTGGACAGAATACGCATCCCGACATCAAGCGCGATGAACTTGGGCTTATTGAAGTGCGCGCACATATCTGGCTTGGCGTGGTCTATGTTAACCTTTCGGGGGATGCGCCTGCGTTTACCGACCTTCACGCTGATCTGATTGAGCGATGGGCTGAGTTTGATGTGCCGCTTTATCACGGCGGGGCGGACAGCACGTTTACACTTGAATGTCGGACAAACTGGAAGCTTGCGATTGAGAATTATTGCGAGAGCTATCATCTGCCGTGGGTACATCCGGGATTGAACAGCTATTCGCGGCTTGAAGATCATTACAACATTGAAGCTCCTGGAAAATTCTCGGGGCAGGGGACGGAAGTTTACCGGCAGATCGAAGGCGAAGCGGGCGCGAAATTTCCTGATTTCCCAAATCTGTCGGACAAATGGGACACCGGCGGCGAGTACATTACGGTGACCCCGAATGTGATGCTTGGTGTGCAGCGCGATCATGTGTTTGCGATTATCCTGGAGCCAAAGGGGCCCAGGTTAACGCGTGAACATATCCACTTGTTCTACGCGTCACCCGACACGTCCGAAGAGTTGCGACTTCAGAACGCTGACCAATGGCAGGTGGTTTTTGTCGAGGACATTGGTGTTGTGGAAGGGATGCAGGCGGCACGCGGAGCGCCGGGGTTTGATGGCGGGCGGTTTTCGCCCGCGATGGACGGGCCGACCCATATTTTCCATCGATGGGTGGCGGACAAAATGATGCACACCCCGCCCGACGCGGAAAAAGGGCTTATGTGAGCGCGACAGAATCTTCGATGGACGTTCTCGAAGTGCGTCTTCTTGCGGCCCATGATACGGGGGATGTGGCGACACTTGTGATGTTGTATTTAGAGGCCGCAGATCGTGCAGCGTCTGGGCATCACATTGAAAAGGAATGCTTTTTCCTTACACATGCTTGGATTTTTGCACTGGAGATTGGGGATCCATTGGCCGACATATTGAGGGCGCGGTTGGCGCGAAATGGCCGGGTTTAAAGGGACGGGAGAGCGGCTGACATGAAATCTCAAGCCAGGGTTGTTGTGATTGGTGGCGGCGTTGTCGGATGTTCAGTGTTGTACCATCTCACCAAGCTGGGTTGGTCGGATGTGATGTTGATTGAGCGGTCGGAATTGACCAGCGGATCAACCTGGCATGCCGCAGGCGGGTTTCACACGCTTAACGGTGACACCAACATGGCCGCGCTTCAGGGCTATACGATCCGTCTTTATCGCGAGTTGGAGGAACTGACGGGGCTGTCATGCGGCCTGCATCATGTGGGCGGCATAACGCTTGCTGATACCCCGGAACGACTTGATATGCTGAAGGCCGAACGGGCGAAGCACCGGTATATGGGGCTTGAAACAGAGATTCTTTCGCCAAGCGAAATCAAGGAGATGGCAGAGCTTGTAAATGTGGAAGGCGTTCTTGGCGGGCTATATGATCCGCTGGATGGTCATCTCGATCCGTCCGGAACGACGCATGCATTTGCGCGTGCTGCGCGGATGGCTGGCGCCGAAATTGTGACCCATACCCGCGTGTTAAAAACCAATGCGCGTGCCGACGGCGGATGGGACGTGGTGACGGAGAAGGGGACTGTCGTTGCCGAGCATGTTGTGAATGCTGGGGGGCTTTGGGCACGCGAGGTCGGCGCGATGGCGGGCGTGTATTTGCCATTGATGCCAATGGCGCATCAATATTTGGTAACGGAAGATATTCCGGAAATTTATGAGCGCGCTTCGGAGTTTCCACATGTTATGGATCCGGGCGGAGAGAGTTATCTGCGTCAAGAAGGGCGTGGGTTATGCATCGGTTTTTATGAACAAAAATGCGAGCCTTGGGCCGTCGATGGCACGCCGTGGGCGTTCGGACATGAGTTGCTGAATGACGCGTTCGAGAAAATTGAGGACAGTGTTAACTTTGCCTATCGACGGTTTCCGGTCCTAGAACGCGCCGGTGTAAAGAGCGTCATTCATGGACCGTTCACTTTCGCGCCCGACGGCAATCCCTTGGTTGGGCCGGTTCCTGGCCTGCGAAACTATTGGACGGCTTGCGCTGTGATGGCGGGGTTTAGTCAAGGCGGCGGGGTCGGGCTTAGTCTTGCTCAATGGATGATTGAAGGCGAAACTGAGCGCGATCCTCGTGCGATGGATGTGGCGCGCTTTGGGCATTGGACGACGCCCGCCTATACTTTGCCGAAAGTCGTTGAAAACTATCAACGCCGCTTTTCCGTAAGTTATCCGAACGAAGAACTTCCGGCTTCGAGACCATTCCGGCGCACACCGATGTACGATGTTTGGGATCGGATGAATGCCGTTTTTGGTGAGACTTACGGGCTTGAAGTTCCAAATTATTTCGCAAGCGAAGGCGAGCCAAGGTACGAAACCCCAAGTTTTCGTCGCTCGAACGCCTGGGAGGCGGTACGGGCGGAAGTGCATGCGGTGCGGAAGATGGTTGGGATCAATGAAGTTCACAACTTTAGCAAGTTTTCGGTATCGGGACCCAATGCAAGAAATTGGCTCGACCAGATCATGGCCGGGCGCATCCCCAAACCTGGACGACTTTCGCTATCGCCGATGTTGTCACCAAAGGGGCGTCTTTTCGGGGATTTTACGATCTCTTGTCATAACGACAACGCGTTTCAGCTCACGGCAAGCTATGGCAGTCAGGATTTTCACCATCGCTGGTTCGAGAAGCATACTCAAAAAGGTGTTTCGGTTCAGAACGTTTCTGATCAAGTAACTGGTTTTCAGATTTCAGGGCCAAATGCGCGTGCGCTGTTGCAAAAGGTCACATCGCAGGACGTGTCGTCGGAAGCCTTTCGATTTTTGGATGTGAAGTCTTTGATTGTTGGACTTTCGAAGTGTCGCGTTCAACGGGTGAGCTATACCGGCGATCTTGGGTACGAGATCTATTGCGATTTGATGAGCCAGAGGCAACTTTTCGATAGTTTGTGGGAGGCGGGTCAATCCTTGGGCCTACGACCTTTTGGCATGCGAGCCATGATGTCTTTGAGGTTAGATCGGTTTTTCGGATCTTGGCAGCGCGAGTACTCTCCGGACTATACGGCGGCCGAGACGGGATTGGATCGTTTCATTCATTTTCAAAAAGATGCCGACTTTATTGGAAGGAAAGCGGCGGAAGCTGAACGGGTCTCAAAACCGGCGCGAGAGCTTTGTGCGTTTGAGGTGGATGCTTGCGATAGCGATGTTGTCGGCTATGAGCCTATTTGGCACGAAGCGACTGTGGTTGGGTTTTGTACCTCTGGTGGCTATTCGCATTGGTTGGATAAATCGATTGCGCTTGGATTTCTTCCTCGGGATCGGCTTTTCGAAGTTACTGATTTTGAGATCGAGATTCTTGGAGAGCGGCGGCGGGCCCGGCGGCTGAATGATCCATTATTCGATCCTGAAGGCCTGCGTTTACGTCAGTGAGCCAGGCTCAAACCGGCAATCACCCGCTCCGAATTTTCGACTGATTCGAAACTCGTTGTGATCAACAGCGCAAGTGGACAACAGCGTCAACATCGCGTCGGGGACCTCAAGCAACCCGACGTCGCGGGGCGCTGCAATCTACGCAACCGATACGATCAACGTCGCCTCGCAGCACACTTTCCGGTCCTGCGGACAGGAGCGCGCGTTCCTAACACCTCAAGGCAAGTATGTGCGCCTCGTGCTGCCGCCATCCTGAACCGGTTCGACAGGTGTCAAATATCAACCACTTTACTGGGTGGCTTGGTTGGCGCTGAATAGCTTTTACTTGTGGGGCTCTTTCGAAAACCAGGGTCGCCACCGACCCTCGTTTTTCATGCAAGCAAGACCCCGCGATCTGCCAACGGTTGGCCAGCATTCCTAGGCCGGGGATCGTGACACAGATTAAACCATCACATAGAGCGAGGACTGATTTAGGGTCGCCGCCGATACCAAGTTGCAAAAAAGCCGCTTCAGGCGCGGGTCTAGCAAGAAGTTGTCCACGCAAAATTGAATGCGCGTACTTATGTGGGAAGGTAAAAATAAGTATCTATTTTTATATCATAAAAACAATTACTTATTTGCAGATATTGGCGGAGAGACAGGGATTCGAACCCTGGGAAGGCTTTCACCCTCAACGGTTTTCGAGACCGCCCCGTTCGACCACTCCGGCACCTCTCCGCGAAGAGTCTGGGCCGCGATTTAGTGGAACGATCGCGTGCCCGCAACCCAATTCGTGCAAATGCAGTGCAAGCCCTTGGATTGATGCGACCCACGGCCTATTTTGTTATTGAACAATAGTGAGCTCCCATGTCCCGATTTGCGCCCCTCACGGTCCTTGCCGCAACCGTCGCTTTGACCGTCACACCTGCGTCATCCGCCACGCAGGCCGAACTTGATACGCTTTTCGAGGCCATTGGTACGCCTGAGTTGATCGCCACTATGCGCACCGAGGGCCTTGAGCAATCTGATGAGCTTCGCCAATCTATGTTCCCCGAACGCGCCAACGGTTGGCGGCCCATTGCCTCGTCGATTTATGATACGGAACGGATGGAGGACGGTTTTCGTACCGCGTTTGACCAAGAATTGTCCGAAAGCGATGTGACACCGCTTTTAGCGTTTTTCGCCTCGGACTTGGGGCGCGAGATTATTGCGCTGGAGTTGTCTGCACGCGAGGCGCTGCTCGACGATGACGTCGAAGAGGCCGCCAAGGAGGCCTACGCAGATCTGGCCAAGCGCAACCCAGAACGACAAAAGGCTCTGGAAGGCTTTGTGGACGCGAACGATTTGATCGAAATGAATGTGGCGGGCGCGCTGAACGCGTCGCTCGCATTTTACCGTGGACTGGCCGATGGCGGCAGTTTCGATCTGACCGAAGACGTGATCCTGCGCGATGTCTGGGAGCAGGAGCCGGAAATTCGAACGGATACTGTGGACTGGATGATGCCCTACCTTGCAATGGCCTACGAGCCGCTGTCCGCAGACGAGTTGGCGGCGTATGAGGCGCTGTCGCTCACGAAGGCTGGGCGCGATCTAAACCGCGCACTTTTTTCGGGGTTTGATGTGGTGTTCAACCGCCTCTCGTATTCGCTTGGAAGTGCGGCATCGCGGTTCGTGCAGGGCGACGATATCTGAGCGGTTTGACGTGATTTCGCGGGCCGGATCCCCTTGACTTACAGGGCGCTGCGACGCATAAGCCGCACTCTGGCGGGCTAATGTCCGCCATTTACTATTTTAATGTCGCCAAATGGCGCGCTGTTCGAGGCGGTATCGTACCGCAACATCCGGAAAAGCTCCGGGGGCCGAAGGACGCGGAAAATGAAGGAAGATCAGATGTTTGCGGTCATGAAGACCGGTGGTAAGCAATATCGGGTTCAGGCGGGCGATGTGCTCCGCGTGGAAAAACTCGCAGCGGACGCCGGCGAAAAAATCCAATTCAACGAGATTCTGATGGTAGGGTCTACTGTGGGCACACCGCTTGTTGACGGTGCCGGCGTTCAGGCCGAAGTCATAGACCAGATCAAGGGTGAGAAAATCATCCACTTCGTAAAGCGTCGGCGTAAGCACGGCTCGAAGCGTACGAAGGGCCACCGTCAGCAACTGACGCTTTTGCGCGTGACGGACATCCTTGAAAAGGGTGCCGAAAAGTCCGGCATAAAAGCCGCTTTGAATTCCGGGTCTGTTTCGGTTGCTGCTGTCGAGGCTGCAAAGCCTGCCAAGAAGGCTGCACCAAAGAAAGATGCCGCGCCAGAAACCAAAGCTGCCGCGCCGAAGGCGAAAGCTGCTGACGCTGGTACAGATGACTTGAAAAAGTTGTCGGGTGTAGGCCCGGCGCTTGAGAAGAAGCTGAACGCTGCTGGCGTGACGTCATTCGCGCAGATTGCTGCGTGGGGCGCTGCTGACATTACCGAGTTCGACGAGAAGCTGTCGTTCAAAGGTCGTATTGAACGCGAAGGCTGGGTCGATCAGGCCAAAGCCCTCGCCGCCGAATAAGGAGTAACAACCAATGGCACACAAAAAAGCAGGTGGTTCCAGCCGTAACGGCCGCGACTCAGCCGGTCGTCGCCTTGGCGTAAAAAAGTTCGGTGGCGAAGCCGTCATTCCGGGCAACATCATCGTGCGTCAGCGCGGCACCAAGTGGTGGCCGGGAGAGGGTGTTGGCCTTGGTCGTGATCACACGATCTTTGCAACGTCCCAAGGCCACGTGACCTTCCACAAGGGTCTCAAGGGCCGAACATTTATTTCGGTGCTTCCGCAGGCGGAGGCCGCTGAATAAGCCGATCCTAGTTGCGATGTATTAAAGGGGGTTCGGCAATCGCCGGTCCCCCTTATTCATTTAAAGGCTGGCTTGGAGGCAAGGGCCTGCTAGCTCATTTTAGAAGAAGTACCGTTGTTGAGGGGCGGCTGGTGCGATCAACGAGGCGAGGGAGAAGCCGCGTGAAAATTGAAGCAATAATCAACCAGCCGGTTGTTGAAACGGACCGCATGACGTTGCGGGCCATTCGTCGGTCGGATGCCGGGAACCTTGAATTATTCGGATCTGACGAACGGGTCGCGCGCATGACGCGCACAATCCCGCATCCTTTGCCGCCCGGTGCGGTTGATACGCTGATTTCGCGCTCGCTTGACGAAAGCCGCGCGGAAGACATGTGGGTCATGGATGGTTCGGCCACTGGCTTGGGCGAATTTTTGGGTCTAGTCGCTTTGGAGCGTATGGATCGCAATCAGTCGGAAGTTGGCTTCTGGGTTGTCCCAGCGTTTTGGAACGCGGGCTTTGCGTCCGAAGCAGTGCGCGGCCTTATCGACACCAATCCTCATGCGGACAAAACGATGTTCGCAAGCGTCTTTCAGGACAACCCCGCGTCGGCGCGTGTGCTGACGAACGCAGGCTTCCAGTACCTTGGCGACGCCGAGACCTTTTCGGTTGCGCGCGGATCGACGGTCCCGACGTGGACCTACCTAAAGCGTCTGGACGACTAACCCATGTCACGTCAGGCGCCTCCCGTTCTGAGGACGCCGCGCCTGACGCTTCGCCCTCTTGAGATGACCGATGCCGATGCCCTTGTGCGGGGCGTTGGCAACTACGAAGTCAGCCGTTGGCTATCGGTCGTACCTTACCCCTATACGCATGGAGATGCTGCCTGGTTTTTGGAAAGAACCATTGAAAACAGGGCATTGGTTTGGGCGATTTGTGATGAGGATGGCCTTCAGGGCTGTATCGGTATTGAAGACGGGTTGGGTTATTGGCTGGCGCGGCCTGCTTGGCGCAAAGGCTATGGGTTTGAGGCGGCGCGCGTGGTGATTGCACAATGGTTTACAGACACCGGCCGTCGATCCGTAACGTCGGCCTATTTTCAAGGCAATGAACGCTCGGGAGCAGTTCTGCGCGCGCTTGGATTTCGCCCCACTGGCGAAGCGCAACGCAAAGCCCGCGCATTAAGCCAGGACGTGATGGCGACCGAGATGGCTATGAGCCGCGAGCAGTGGGAGGCACGGCTTGGTTTCACAGTGTTTACGCCGCGCCTTACGCTTCGCCCGATAATCTCTGCGGATGCGCCGGCTTTGGTGTCTCTGGCCGTCCCTGAAGTGACGCGCGGTACGGCGTCGCTTGTCACGGGATGGGCAGAAGCGGAGGCGCGCGAATGGATTGAAGGACGTCGTTGGGGCGGCTTGCCCGGCTTTATGCTTGGGATAGAGCGCGAGGGCGCGTTGATCGGAGCCATTGGCTGCGGTGGTACCCCGTTGTCCGTGATGTATTTCCTCGGGCCGGATCATTGGGGGCAGGGCCTTGCAACGGAAGCGCTGTCGGCGTTCCTGCCCGAGATTTTCGACCGTTTTCCGGTTACAAACGCGATCGCCGACCACTTCGAAGACAGCCCCGCTTCGGGCCGTTTGTTGGAAAAACACGGTTTTCGTGTCACAGGCGATGACATGGGCACATCAAAGGGAAGGCTTGAGCCTTCGCGCGTCATCACATACGCCGTGACGCGAGACACATTTAGGGTAGCAACATGAAATTCCTCGATCTTGCACGCGTTACGATCCGCTCTGGCGGCGGTGGCTCGGGGTGCGTGAGCTTTCGACGCGAGAAATATATCGAATACGGCGGGCCCGACGGCGGCGACGGCGGACGGGGCGGCGATGTATGGGCCGAGGCGGTCGATGGGCTGAACACGCTGATCGATTTCCGCTATCAGCAGCATTTCTTCGCCAAGAACGGCCAGCCCGGCATGGGCCAGCAGCGGACCGGTAAAGATGGTGATGACATCATACTGCGCGTCCCTGTTGGGACGGAAGTTCTCGACGAAGATGAAGAAACCGTCATTGCTGACCTAACGCACGTTGGCGACCGGGTGTTGTTGGCAAAAGGTGGCAACGGCGGGTTCGGTAACCTGCACTTCAAATCCTCGACCAACCAGGCGCCACGGCGCTCAAATCCGGGTCAGCCGCAAATCGAGCGCGAGCTATGGCTGCGGTTGAAGCTGATCGCGGATGCCGGGCTTTTGGGTCTGCCGAATGCCGGTAAGTCGACATTTCTGGCGGCCACGTCAAATGCGCGTCCTAAAATTGCAGATTACCCTTTCACCACGCTACACCCGAACCTTGGAGTGGTCGGCGTGGATGAGGTTGAATTCGTGATGGCCGATATTCCTGGTCTGATCGAAGGTGCCCATGAAGGGCGGGGCATTGGCGATAGGTTCCTTAGCCATGTCGAGAGATGCTCGGTCCTGCTGCATCTTATTGACGGCACGTCCGAGACGGTTGCCGAAGATTATCGTACGATAATCCACGAGTTGGAGGCCTACGGCGGCGAGCTTGCCGAGAAGCCGCGCATCACTGCGTTGAACAAGATCGACGCGCTTGATGATGAGGAACGCGAAGAACGCCAGACAGCTTTGGAAGAGGTTGCGGGGCCAGTGATGATGATGAGTGGCGTCAGCCGCGAGGGGCTGATTGATGTCCTGCGCGCGGTGCGCGGCCAGATTGATGCAGATAAACTGCGCCGCAAGGAGGAAGTCGAGGAGCCCAGACCATGGCGTCCCTGACGACTGCGCGTCGCATCGTTGTTAAGATCGGCTCGGCCCTGTTGGTCGAGGACGGAAAACTGCGAGCCAAGTGGTTGAAAACGCTTGCTGAAGACGTGGCAGATATGCGTGGACGCGGGGTTGATGTTGTGTTGGTCTCATCCGGCTCGATTGCTTTGGGACGCGCAGCCCTGGCGCTTGAAGCAGGCGTTTTGCCATTGGAGCAAAGCCAGGCGGCCGCAGCGGTTGGTCAAATCCGTCTTGCGCGGGCCTATGAGGAAGCGCTTGAGCCACATACCATCACAACGGCACAGGTGCTTGTAACGCTGGAAGACAGCGCGAACCGGCGGCGGTATCTTAACAGTCGCGCCACGCTTGAGCAGCTTTTGTCGCTGGGGGTGGTACCGATTGTGAACGAGAACGACACGGTCGCAACGGATGAAATCCGCTATGGTGACAACGATCGACTGGCCGCGCAGATTGCCGTGACAATCGGGGCAGATGTGCTGGTGCTTTTGTCGGATGTCGACGGGTTTTACTCGGCGAACCCAAAAGAGGAAGCAAGTGCTAAACGTTACGATGTGATTGATGTGATAACGCCCGAGATCGAGGCCATGGCCGGGGACGCCGGGACAGGGCTTTCGAAGGGCGGGATGAAGACCAAGATTATGGCGGCGAGAACCGCAACGGCCGGAGGTGCGGCCATGGCGATCGCTTTAGGTGCGCCAGATAACCCTTTGAAGCGCATTGAAAACGGCGAGCCTTGCACATGGTTTACGCCAGAGACCGATCCGCAAGTGGCCCGTAAGCGCTGGATCGCGGCGATGAAGTCGAAGGGCGAGTTGATCCTGGATGCCGGAGCGGTTGGAGCCTTGGAGCGGGGCAAGTCTTTACTTCCCGCAGGGGTGACATCCGTGCGCGGCACATTCGGCCGGGGAGACCCGGTTGATATCGTCGGGCCGGACGGCGCGCAGCTTGGGCATGGATTAACGCGCTATACGGCGGACGAGGCGCGCGCCATCAAGGGGCAGCGGTCCGATAAGATTGAAGCGATCCTTGGATATCCGGGGCGTGCGGCGCTTGTGCACCGCGACGATATGGCGATTTAGCCGCGAGGCGTTTAAACTTGAGCTGATCTTAAAGGGCTAGGGACATGAAAGACGTGTCAGACATTCAAACCATCATGGCGGACATTGGCCAAAAGGCGAAAGCCGCAGCGGCGGAATTGGCCTTTGCGTCAAGCACTGACAAAACGCAGGCTTTGAACGCCGCCGCCGCCGCCGTTTGGGCGCGACGCGGCGAGATTATCTCTGCCAATGTCAAAGACATGGCGTTCGGGCGCGAAAAGGGCCTGAGCGATGCGATGCTGGACCGTCTGATGCTGGACGAGGCGCGTATTCAGGACATGTGCGACGGACTTCGTGCGGTCGCCGCACAGGATGATCCGGTTGGCAAGACAGTCGAGGAATGGGACCGGCCTAGCGGTCTGCATATCAAGCGCGTTCGCACGCCTTTGGGTGTGATCGGCGTGATCTATGAGAGCCGCCCGAATGTAACTGCGGATGCAGGGGCCTTGTGTCTGAAGGCCGGGAATGCGGTCATTTTGCGTGGCGGTTCCGAGAGTTTTCACTCGACCGGTGTAATCCATGGCTGTCTTGTTGACGGGCTGAAGGCCGCGCGCTTGCCGATCCATGCAATTCAGCGCGTGCCGACGCGTGATCGTGCAGCGGTCAGCGAGATGCTGATCATGACGGACACGATCGACGTCATCGTGCCCCGCGGCGGCAAAGGCCTTGTTGGTTTGGTGCAGCGCGAGGCCCGCGTGCCGGTATTTGCCCACCTTGAGGGCATTGTTCACATCTACATCGATGCAAGTGCCGACCCGGAGAAGGCGTTGAAGGTCGTATTAAACGCAAAAACCCGGCGCACAGGGATTTGTGGCGCGGCCGAGTGCTTGTTGATCCACCGCGATGTGGTCGACACCATCGGGCGGGGCGTGGTCCGCGCCTTGATCGACGCGGGCGTCGAGGTGCGCGGCGACAGCGAAGTGGCGTTGATCGACGGCGTTGTCCCGGCGACTGAGGATGATTGGGGCCGTGAGTTTCTGGACATGATCATCGCGGCCAAAGTAGTTGAAGACGTTGACGCGGCGATTACTCATATCCGGACCTATGGCTCGAACCACACCGATTGCATTGTGACGGAAGACGACGCCGCAGCGGACCGGTTTTTCCAAAGGCTGGATAGTGCGATCCTGATGCGCAATGCCTCGACGCAATTCGCCGATGGCGGAGAGTTCGGCATGGGGGCGGAGATAGGCATCGCGACGGGTAAGATGCACGCGCGTGGTCCCGTGGGGGCCGAGCAATTGACCAGCTTCAAGTACCTTGTGACCGGCGACGGAACGATCAGAACGTAACTGTCACCTTCCTGTCGTTAAAAAAGTCGCGACCGAACGTCGAGCGGATTTAGCTGCACTTAGCAAATGTGCGAAATGCACATCAGAGGTGGCGACGCTATCAGCGATTGCAGGGTTTGTTGTGGAACTGCACAAGGTCAGGGTTGGCGTTGATCCTCTCGCCACGCGCTTCCAGTTTCCTTCGAACCGGGAGAGGGTCATGTGGCCGCCCCAAGGCAAGGTGTTTTCAAGGCATTGCACCACGAGAAATACAAGCTTGCTGTCCGCGCCCTGCAAAGCCCCTTCGACCCGCCAGTCCACTTTGGTGCGGGTGTTTGTGAATCTGTTTTGAGCTTCGTTCTGACTGATTTCCGGGTGTGCCGTGCCGAACGCCACACGGAGGAACCATATTCGGGCGTTCGCGTTCTCGACGGATTGTGCGATGAGGGCAATCTAGGGGCTGATGCCTTGCCCGGACATTGTCAAAAGCTCGATCCCGTTGCCAATTGCGCCCAGGGGGCTGATAAGATCGTGGCAGATACGCCAGCTTATAAGGGCATTTCAAACAGGGGGCGGTCATCGTGTTCCTCGGTTGGTAATTGAAAGGAAATCAAGATGTCAGATATGACGGCCCTGCTTGAGCCAGGCATGCTTGTGACGCACCCTGATATGCCTGACTGGGGTGTTGGACAGGTACAGTCAAACATCGGCGGGCGCGTTACAGTGAACTTTCCTGATGAGGGCAAAGTGGTGATTGATGGCACGAGAATCGGACTTGTCCCTCTGTTCGAAAGCGATCCCTGAAACGAACTACACCCTAAGATTGTATCTTGCTTTTTGCAGGATCGCAAAAGTGGCGGGCGTTGCATTGCGCGGCGCAGGGCCTTAGAAGGCCGCAACCTGTCTGACGAAGGCCCAGGATGGACCGCGGAGACGCTCATTTCACCACCCGACTTGCCCTGACCGAGCGCGACTTGCGCGCGGCAGAACGGCTGCGCTATGCAGTTTTTGTCGAAGAGCTTGGCGGCGATGGCGCTTTGGTCGATCACCAGGACCGGTTTGAGCGGGATCGTTTCGACCCGCATTTCCGTCATCTGATTCTTGTCGATAAGCGCCGCGATCGCGAGGCATTGGATCATGTTGTGGGAGTCTACCGTCTTTTGGACGATACGGGGGCTGCTGCTATTGGGCAGTATTATTCGGAAGACGAGTACGATTTGTCGACGCTGAAGGCGTCAGGGCGCAAGCTTTTGGAACTGGGGCGGTCCTGCCTGCACGCGGACTATCGCGGTGGCATGGCGATGTACCATATCTGGAACGCTCTGGCGGGGATCGTGGCGGACGAAGAGATTGATATCCTGTTTGGCGTCGCAAGTTTTCACGGCACCGATATTGAGGCCCATGCCGAGGCGCTGTCGCTTTTGCACCATCAGCACCTCGCACCGGCGGATGTTCGCGTGCGTGCGCGCACCGAGCATTTTCAAACGATGGATTTGATCCCAGACGACGAGATCGATCGCGTGGCGGCAATGCGCAATGTGCCGGCGTTGATAAAAGCCTATCTGCGGCTTGGCGGGGTGATCGGCGAGGGGGCTTTTGTGGATAGGCCCTTCAACACGATCGATGTCTGTTTGCTTCTTGATACGGCGCGCATGAACCTGCGAGCGGCAGCGCGCTATCAGGTGTCGCGGGGATGAGCCGCGATCCGACCTGGGTTGGCGCGGACGACAGGCTGCCGCCTTTGCGGCCCGGCGTTTACGGCTGGGTAAGGCTGATCCTGCGCGGGCTGTTGTTTGGGGTGCTGACGCTTGGCGGATTGCTGATCTTGCTGACGGTCCGCTTGGTCGAGCGTCCGGTATTTGGGATGGCGCGCCCATGGACGCCGCACATCACTCAAGGTGTCTGCCGCACGGCGTTTCGAGTATTCGGTATGGGGTATAGCAGCCACGGTGAGCGGATGACCCACCCCGGTGCCGTGGTGTCCAACCATTCTTCGTGGATGGACATTTTTGCTCTGAATGCGGGCAAGCGCGTCTATTTCGTCGCCAAGTCCGAGGTTGCAGGATGGCCAGTGATTGGCTGGCTCGCGCGCGCCACGGGCACGGTGTTTATCCGCCGTGCCGTCCGGGACGCGGCAGAGCAAAAACAGGTATTCGAGGATCGCCTGACCGCGGGACACAAGCTGTTGTTCTTCCCCGAAGGCACATCGACGGACGGTTTGCGGGTCTTGCCGTTCAAGCCGACGCTGTTTGCCGCATTCTTTTCAGAGGAGTTGCGCGACATCCTTTGGGTGCAGCCGGTCAGCGTCGTTTACGCGGCCCCAGAGGGCGCCTCGGAACGGTTCTATGGGTGGTGGGGCGACATGGATTTTGGGACCCATCTGGCGAAAGTGCTTGCGGCACCCCGCCAGGGATCGGTCGAAGTGATTTGGCACAAGCCCCTTGAGGTAGCCGCGTTTTCTGATCGCAAGGCGCTGGCTAAAGCCGCAGAGGAGGCCGTGCGAAGCGCGTTTGTGAAGCCGTCTTAGGACATCGCCTCGATCAACTGACCAAGGGCCTGCGCGGCGTCGTCTTCCCGCCAGATTTCCTCGCCGATGCCGAAAAAGTCGGTGACCGGTGCAAGGGCTCGAATAACTTCGGGCGTCAGCGCGCCTTCTGCGACCACCGGCACTTCAATCATCTCGGACCACCATGCAAAAAGATCATGGTCTGCCTTGGTCCCGTCGCCAAGGGCAGTGTCACCAGCGGGGCCGAACGAAACATAGTCTGCTCCGATCTCGGCTGCGGTTATGCCGTCATGGCGCGACGCTCCGCAGTAGGCACCGATGATGGCGTCGGCCCCAAGCGTCTTGCGCACCGCACGCATCGTGCGCGCGCCATCCAGCAAGTGCACGCCGTCGAGGCCAAGACGTTCGACAAGGCCGACATGTGTTTCGATCACCAAAGCCACGTCTGCTTCGTGGCAGATCGGACGCAATGTATCGCCAGCGCGCGATAATGTGCTCTCGTCGCTCGTTGCCATGGAAAGCCGCACACAGGCCACATCGAACGCGTCGAGCACTTCTGCAAGCCGTGCAGGAAAGGTGGATAATTCAAAAGCAGGTGGCGTGGAAAGATAAACCTGCGGGCGCGTGTCGTCGGCCATTTTCGGCTCCGAATACAAGGTGTTGGCACGGGCTATAGCGGTTGTGTCACTTGGGGGGAAGGCTTCTGGCATTTTCCATCGCAAGTGTCATCGACGGGCCGCGCCGGGCGTCGGCCATTGCCGCGTCGCTGACCGACCATTCCGCCCATACGCCGCCCCGTGAAAGCCATTGGGTATGTTCCGTCGATGGTCAGGCCTTGGCATGGCGATCCTGGCCGACAGGTCCTTTGTTCACGCTCTACATCATGTGAGCGTCAAGCATGAAGCGGAGACCTCCGAACATGCGCTTTTCTTCAAAAGTAGTGCGATCGGTGAGGTCACCTCGGATGAGTTCGGCCAGACCTTCATCGTATGCCATTTCGGCACCTCCCTTGTGCTTTTCCGCCCCGGATCCTAAGACCCCGGACGACCCCTTGGAGCCTATGGTACATGACCCAACCCGCTTTTGTCCTTGTTCGTCCGCAGATGGGCGAAAACATCGGTGCGGCGGCGCGTGCGATGTTGAACTTCGGGCTGGAACAGATGCGGATCGTGGCCCCGCGGGATGGCTGGCCGAACCAAAGCGCAATCGCGATGGCAAGTGGTGCCGGGCGGTTGTTGGATGAGGCGCAGTTGCACCCCGATTTGGCCGACGCAATTGCGGATCGCACGTTCGTTTTCGCGACGACGGCGCGGTCGCGGGATCTGGCCAAGCCCATATTTTCGCCAGAAGAAGCGATGGCCGAAACTGCGCGCCGCATCGCGGCGGGTGAGCGGGTAGCGGTACTGTTTGGTGCCGAGCGCGCCGGGCTTGAAAATGAAGATATCGTAAAGGCGAATGCGATTGTCTCAGTGCCCGTAAACCCAGAGTTTCCTTCCTTAAATCTGGCGCAATGCGTCTTGCTTATGGGCTATGAGTGGCGCCGTGCGACCACCAAAGTCACCCCGTTTGAATTGGAACTGGCGGGCGGCGAAATGGCATCCCAGATAGAGGTTGAAAAGCTGGCTGCACATTATGAAAGCCGCCTGGATGTGGCGGGATTTTACTTCCCCGAAGCAAAGGGCGAAGGGATGAAGCGGACCATGCGCAACCTTTGGTCGCGGATGCCGATGACACGCGCCGACGTGCAGATGCTACACGGGGTCCTGCGGCAGATGGTCCGCTGGAAAGAGCGTGGCGATTGACTGGACGATGGTCTGTGCGAGGCCTACATTCTGGATGAATGAGCGGAGCAGATAATGGCTGAAAAGCGCAGCATTTTTGAAGAGGTCGGCAACGACACCAAGCGAGCAGATATGCCGAAGGGCGGTCTGATCGATGGAGCACGTAAAGGCGCGCGCGGGGCGATCCGGGTCTGGCTTATGGTGCTGTTTTCTCTTGTCGTTCTGATGATCGCTGTCGGTGG
>NZ_CALJXO010000369.1:0-9700 GCF_937988555.1 uncultured Boseongicola sp.
TGCGACGCCTTGACGGCATACAAGTGCCCTCCGCTTTGTGCGGTCCTTCCGGCTTCGACCGAGGAGGTCTCGGCCGTCTTGAAAATTTGTCATCAGGAAGGCGTTCCAGTTGTGCCGCGCGGCTCGGGAACCTCGCTGGCGGGCGGGGCCTTGCCGACGGCAGATTCGGTGATTTTGGGTGTGGCGCGGTTGAATGGCGTGATCGAGACCGACTACGACAACCGCTTCATTAAGGTACAGACCGGGCGCACGAACCTAAGCGTGACCGGCGCCGTTGAAAGCGATGGCTTCTTTTACGCGCCAGACCCTTCGTCTCAGCTTGCCTGTGCAATTGCGGGCAATATCGCGATGAATTCAGGCGGGGCGCATTGTCTGAAATACGGTGTGACGACGAACAACCTTCTTGGGGTCAAGATGGTGATGATGGACGGCACGATCGTTGATATTGGCGGCGCGCATATGGATGCAGGCGGTTATGATTGGCTTGGTCTGATATGCGGGTCCGAGGGACAGCTTGGTGTTGTGACCGAAGCGACATTGCGGATCTTGCCAAAACCCGAAGGCGCGCGTCCGGTGCTGATCGGCTATAAAAGTGCCGAGATTGCAGGAGCTTGTGTCAGCGATATCATCAAGGCAGGGGTCCTGCCGGTAGCGATAGAATACATGGACCGCAAAGTTCTTGAGGTGGTTGAGCGTCACGCGAAGGCAGGATATCCCGATTGCGAAGCGCTGTTGATTGTCGAAGTGGAAGGCTCTCCGTCCGAGATTGACGAACAGCTAGGGTTGATCAAACAGATCGCGGCCAAGCACGATCCGGTTGAATTGCGCGAAGCCAAAGACGCGGCCGAAGCGGGTCGAATATGGCTGGGCCGAAAATCGGCCTTTGGCGCGATGGGTCAGATCAACGATTACATGTGCCTTGACGGGACAATCCCCGTTTCGTCGCTGCCCCATGTGCTGCGGCGCATCGGTGAGTTGTCGAAAGAGTTCGGCCTGGAAGTGGGCAACGTGTTCCACGCAGGCGATGGCAATATGCATCCGCTGATCCTGTTTGACGCCAATAAACCGGGTGATCTTGAAATCTGCGAAGAAATGGGCGCTGAGATTCTGAAGCTGTGCGTCGAAGTCGGCGGTTGCCTAACGGGCGAACATGGTGTCGGAATCGAAAAACGCGATCTGATGAATGTGCAGTTTGCGCCAGAGGATCTTGAGGTGCAGATGCGGGTGAAGGACGTCTTTGATCCCGCGTGGCTTCTTAATCCGGCGAAAGTGTTCCCATTGGCCAGCAGCGAGAGCCGGCGCGTGCAAGTAGAGGCAGCTGCATAAGATAAGGTTTGGGGGCTATTTGCCCCCAATACCCCAAAAGTATTTCCACCAAGAAGAAGGACGGGCCTCGTGATTGAGCCGACAACAGAACTTGAATTGTCTGAGGCCGTCCGCGACGCGGTTGGCCCACTTTCGATCAGGGGGGGCAACACGCGCGGAATGGCGCCAGCCGCCGGCGATCCGCTGTCTGTTGCGCGCGTATCAGGCATCTCGCTGTATGAGCCGGGCGCGCTGACAATTGTTGCGGGCGCGGGCACGCCACTGTCCGAAATTGAAGACGCGTTAAAGCAAGAAGGGCAGATGCTGCCGTTCGAGCCGATGGATCATCGCCCCATGCTTGGTACGGATGGCACGCCGACGATCGGTGGCGTGGTGGCGGCAAACGTCTCGGGTCCGCGCAGGTTGCGGGCGGGCGCCTGCCGGGACTCGCTGATTGGCGTGCGTTTCGTCGATGGTCGTGGCGTTGCGTTGAAGAACGGTGGTCGTGTCATGAAGAACGTGACGGGCTATGATCTGGTTAAGCTTTTGTCTGGGTCTTATGGCACCTTGGGTGTGCTTAGCGAAGTGAGCTTCAAGCTTTTGCCAAAGCACGATGCAACGGGCGTTGTATCCTTGCATGGGCTGTCATTGAGCGACGGAGTGGCAGCGATGGCCGCAGCATTGGGCTCGCCCTACGAGGTTTCGGGGGCAGCGATGACGCCGGGGGTCGATGATGGGGCGGGGTCTGTGGTCAGGTTGCGTCTGGAAGGGTTTGAGAACTCGGTCGCCTATCGCGGTGCGCAATTGCAGAGCGTTCTGAAAAAATTCGGTGCGGCAGATATGGCGATGGGCGGTGAAGAGGACTGGCGCGCGGTGCGTGATGTTGATGCTTTTGCCGACAAGACCTGCATCTGGAAAATTGCGATCAAAGCAAGCGATGTACCGCAAATGCTGGAGACCGGCATCTGGCCGAACTTTGGCTGCGACGCGCTTTTGGATTGGGGCGGGGGGCTTATCTGGGTTGGTTGCGACGAGGCTCAACTTGCCGCGATCTCCGACGATCCTATTGAAGGCGCCGCTCGTTTACACGCGGCATTGCAAAGTTACATGCAAGTCGTCGGAGGCCATGCAACACTTGTGAAGGGCCCCGTGGCGCTGAAAGCGCGCGTGCCGGTCTTTCAACCCGAAGCCACCCCTTTGGCGGGGCTTGCGACAGGGCTACGCGCACAATTTGATCCGCGTGGCATCCTAAACCCCGGGATCATGGGCTGATGGAAAGTGAAACCTTTGCGTTCATTGCGATGCCCGCTTTCGGGGCACTTATCGTGGGCTATCTTTTGACCGACTGGCGGCTTGCCGGAGCGGTTGCCGCGGGTTGCTTCGGGCTTTTATTAATCTTGCCCGGTGCGGAGCCAAGCATTGCAACGTTTGTTCTGCCGATCCTTCTTGGGGCTGCGGCCGGGGCGCTTGTTTTGCTGCCCTTTCTGAGATTTCTTCCGGATACCACAATTTGGGGGCGCATGACTGTTGCGATCATCGCTGCCCTTCTGGCGTCTGTTTTCAATATCTCAATTCTCGCCGGGGGCGCCTGATATGCAGACGACATTTACTGAAGAACAGTTGAAGGTTCCCGCGATCAAGCGATCAAACGAGATTTTGCGATCCTGCGTGCACTGTGGGTTTTGCACCGCGACATGCCCAACCTATCAGGTTCTGGGAGACGAGCTGGATAGCCCGCGCGGCCGCATTTACCTCATCAAGGATATGCTGGAAAACGACCGACCTGCGGATGCGAAAACGGTCAAACATATCGACCGCTGTCTGTCGTGCCTTGCCTGTATGACGACCTGTCCTTCGGGCGTTCATTATATGCACCTCGTCGATCATGCGCGGGCGCACATTGAAAAGACATACAAGCGCCCCCTGTTCGAGCGGCTCCTGCGCTGGACGCTGGCGCAAATCCTGCCCTATCCGGCACGGTTCCGCATCGCCCTTCTGGGCGCCAAGATGGGTCGGCCTTTTGCGCGCTTTATGCCCGATGCCCGGCTGAAGGCGATGTTGGAAATGGCGCCGAAAGTCATCCCCCCTGTTAGCCGCAACGACGATCCGCAAACCTTTGAAGCCAAAGGTGAAAAGAAGATGCGGGTGGCGCTGATGACCGGCTGCGCGCAACGTGCGCTTAACACCGATATCAACGATGCAACGATCCGGCTTTTGCGACGGTTTGGCTGTGAAATCATCGTGGCAGAAGGCATGGGATGTTGCGGTGCGCTTGTGCATCACATGGGCAAAGAAGTCGAAAGCCACGCCGCGGCGGCGAAAAACATCAAGGCCTGGATGGCCGAGGATCGCGCGGGCGGATTGGATGCGATTGTGATTAATACCTCCGGATGTGGCACGACCGTTAAAGATTATGGCCATATGTTCCGCAATGACCCGATGGCCGAGGACGCGGCACGGGTCAGTAACCTGGCGATGGATGTGTCGGAAGTTCTGATGAAGCTGGACTTGCCTGAAGGCGTCGCTGAAAAGGTGCGCGTGGCTTACCACGCCGCGTGTTCGCTGCAGCACGGGCAGCAGATCAAGACCTACCCGAAGGATCTTTTAAAAAAGGTCGGATACGAGGTCGTCGAGCCGCGCGATTCTCATCTTTGTTGTGGATCTGCAGGGACTTACAATCTCATGCAGCCCGAGATTTCTCAGGAACTGAAGGGGCGCAAGGTGAAGACGCTGGAAGACAAATCGCCTGAAGTTATCGCGGCGGGTAACATCGGCTGCATGATGCAGATCGGCTCGGGCACGGACATCCCGATTGTGCATACGGTCGAGCTTTTGGACTGGGCGACAGGGGGGCCAAAGCCGCCAGCGTTTAGCCAATCCAACACGGGCGCGCCTGCAATTCCCAACCTAAGATAACAATTCTCCGTCATAATCTTGTCCAACCGGCAATCTAAGCAGAAGATGGGTCGAGGAGGGACGCGATGGGGAATGGTCTGAAAGCCTTGTTTTTGGCGATTGCTTTGGCAGCGCCAGTATCTGTGTCGGCTGACGAAGACGATGCGGCAACCGGATTGACGGCTCTTATGACAGCCTATGAAGCGCGCGGTTGGGAGGGTGTCGGACGTTTGAACATCGGCTATGGCGGCATGTGCACGGGCGCATTGATCTCGCCTCGGTTGGTTTTGACCGCTGCTCACTGCATGATTGATCAACGCACCGGGGGGGACATCGAGGCGCGCGACGTGACGTTCCTTGCGGGATGGCGCAACGGCAGGGCCTCGGCGTCGCGCAAGGTGCGGCGGGCGGTTGTCCATCCGCGATATGAATACAACGGCCCCGGCGGAGAGCTGAGCGTCGCGAACGATCTGGCGCTTCTTGAACTTGTTAGCGAAATTCGCCTTGCGCATATTCAGCCGTTCAAAACTGCAAGCCGCCCCCGCAAGGGCGCTTCGGTTGGTGTTGTGTCCTATGCGCATGATCGTCAAAACAGCCTATCATTACAGGAAGAATGCCACGTGTTGGCTCGTCGGGATGGAGCGTTGGTCTTGTCTTGCGATGTGGATTTTGGTTCCAGCGGAGCCCCGGTTTTCGCGGACGTTGACGGCGAGCCGCAAATCGTTTCTGTGGTTTCGGCCAAGGCGATGATCCGGGGTCGCAAGGTCTCTCTGGGAACCAACCTTGAAAAACCGCTGGATGAGCTGATGGATATGATGGCATCCGGGGACGCGGTTTTGAACGCCGGTACGACAACGGCGAGACGTCTGTCTGTCGGGGGCGGCAATGGTCTGGCGCTTTCTGGGGGCGATTCCGGCGCGAAATTCGTGAAGCCCTAGCGCCTTGACCAGACCGTGCCGCTTGACCACCATATGACGATGGTTTTGCGCTTCTTTGCACATCTGGTCCTCGCCACTTCGCTTGCCGCACCTGCATGGGCTGATGTTTCGGCAGTTGGCCGGCTCGAGAACACATCGACCAATCAAACTTGCTCCGGGGCGCTCGTTTCGCCGCGCCATGTGTTGACGGCTGCACATTGCATTGGCGCGTTGCGCAATGCCGAAGACGTATCCAACGCAGAGATCCTGTTTCGTCCCGGGGCGCTGAAAAACGGCCCGGTCTTCAGGGTGACTGACGTCGCTATGCATCCGCTTTTCAAGCAGCCTCTAGCGCAAAACCGTTGGAAGTTGCGGTTCGACATGGCGCTCTTCACGCTGGGCGCCGAAGTGCCCGCACCGGTTGGCAAAGCGCTTTTACCGGGCCGTGAAGCCGAAGTCGGCGAGACACTCTTTTTGGTTAGCTGGCGTGCTGGTGCGCCGGCGCCGCCGCGGCAACGGGCCTGTGAGGTTGTCGATGGTGTAGAGGGCCTCGTGACGGTGGCTTGTGCAGTCGCGGGCGGCGAAAGTGGTGCACCGCTCCTCAGAAAAACCCAAGCAGGGCTAGAGCTTGTGGCGGTTCTCTCAAGTTCTTCAAGTCAGGGCCAGCAACCGGTTGGTCTTGCATCTGATGTGGCGCTGCGATTGCCGCCGCTGCAAAGTGCAGTGAGTGCCGCCGAGGGGTCTTGAAGCCGCGATTTACGGTGCCTATCTGAATTCAGCAGAGGCCGGCAGTTGGCTCTGCTTTCGAAACCAGCCTTGCCCGCTACTGGGGAGGCGCAAACCTTGGAATCGCTCAAAGGAGGATCCCTCATGCGAACTTTTGATCTTGCACCGCTTTATCGTGCAACCGTCGGTTTTGACCAGATCGCCGACCTTATGGACCGCGCCCTGACAGACACGTCAACGGCCGCGACCTATCCGCCCTATAACATCGAGAAAACAGCCGACGACGGATGGCGTATTTCGATTGCCGTAGCTGGCTTCAGCGACGCCGATCTGAACGTTGAAATGCGTGAAAGCGCCTTGATCGTCACGGCCAAGAAGGCCACAGACGATGAAGACCGCACGTATTTGCATCGCGGCATCGCCACCCGCGCGTTCGAGCGCCGTTTTGCATTGGCCGACCATGTTCGTGTGACAGGGGCAAGCCATGTCGACGGCATGCTACACATCGATCTTATGCGCGAAGTCCCCGAGGCGCTTAAGCCGCGCCGCATCGAAATTGCCAACGGCGATACGTTCGAGACGAAGACCGTCGAGGCCAAAGACCTGAACTGACGGCACACACCACTAAGCGAATAAAAGCCGCCCCGATGCCTGGCACCGGGGGGCTTCTCCGGTGGGGGCTCAGGTCTTCGCGAATTCCGCTGTCTACTTTTGGCGGCGGTTACTCGCCGTAAGGTACCCAGATTGTCTTCACTTCGGTCGAGGCTGTCAGAAACGCTGAAGCATCGACATTTGACCAATCTCGCCCTTTGCCATTGTTGACCCAAGTCCTTTTAAGGTTACCTGCGGCTTCGCGCTCGATCACGGCTGACAGATCGCTGCCTGAGAAGGACCAGACGGCGTTGATATCCATATGACCGCCGAGTTGCGGCGCCAATTCGGTGTGGCTGCCGGTCAGGATGTTGACCACGCCGCCCGGCACGTCGGATGTGTCAAGCACCTGATAGAAATCGGTCGCTGCTAGAGGGAAGGGTTCGGAGGCCACGACCGTGATCCGGTTGCCCATGGCCATCGCGGGGGCCATCACTGAGATCAGACCAAGCAGTGGCGCATCGTCAGAGGCAAAGGCCGCTATCTTGCCCACCGGTTCGTTCATCGCAAGCGCTATCCCGCGCAGGGGCACACCTTTTGCCGCACCATCGTATTTGTCGGCCCAGGCGGCCCATGTGAACAGCCGGTCAATTGACGCGTCAATCTCGGCCCTGCCGCCGCGTTTTCCTGTCATCTCATTGATCCGGCTTGCGAATTCATTGCCACGCGCCGACAGGTTTTCGCCCAGATAATAGAGAATTTGCGCGCGCAAATGGCCGGTCGTATTGCTCCAGCTTTTAGCGGCGTTCATCGCCTCGACGGCGTTGCGCAGGTCTTTTCGGTTCGCCAGGCCCGCATGCCCAAGAAGCTTGCCCTTCGCAGACCAAACAGCGCGCGAATACCCGCCATCGGGGCGCGACTGCTTTCCACCCACATATAGCTTTGCCGTGCGATCCAGATCGGCCACATGGGCCTTTGCCGGCGCTTCCATCGGAGCGATCTTCGATAGCTTAGGGGCGTTGTCTTTCGCCTTGGTATAGGCCTGAAGCCCTTCCCAGCCGCCCTCACGCCCAAAGCCGCTTTCGCGCACGCCACCAAACCCTGCAGCTGCATCAAACAGATTGGTTGCGTTGATCCAGACAACACCGGCGGCAAGTTTTGGTGCAATATCAAGCGCCAGATTGACGTTCTCGGTCCATACCGTCGCGGCCAACCCGTAGCGCGTGTTGTTGGCCAACTCGATCGCTTCAGATGGTGTTCGGAAGGTCGTGGCGACAAGCACGGGGCCAAAGACTTCCTCCTGCATCAACTTATCCGCGGTCGACATACCGGTGATCAGGGTCGGCGGGTAATAGCAGCCCGTGTCCGGCAAGGGCGTCGCAGCGTGGTAGATGTCGCCGACGCTTGAGGCCACCAGAGCTGTGATCGCGTCAAGCTGGACCGGATCAACGATAGCGCCGACGTCAATGCACTTATCAAGCGGTTCACCGATGCGCAGTTTGTCCATGCGTGCCTTCAGCGTGGTGTAAAAGGCGTCCGCGATACCTTCTTGAACCAACAGCCGCGATCCTGCGCAACAGACCTGTCCCTGATTGAACCAGATGGCGTCGACAAGGCCTTCGATGGCACTGTCGATATCGGCGTCATCAAAGACAATATAGGGCGACTTTCCACCAAGCTCTAAGGTAAGCTTCTTGGCAAAACCCGCTGTTTGCGCACGTATCTTCCGACCAACCGACGTTGATCCAGTAAAGGCGATCTTGTCGATATCGGGATGGGTCACGATGGCTTCGCCTGTACGTCCGTCCCCGGTTACAATGTTCAGCACACCCGGCGGAACACCGGCTTCGCGCGCCAGATCGGCGAAAAGCAAGGCGGTGAGAGACGTATATTCTGCGGGCTTCAGAACCACGGTATTGCCCATCGCAAGGGCCGGCGCGATTTTCCAGGCAAGCATCAAAAGCGGGAAGTTCCACGGAATGATCTGCCCGCACACGCCAAGCGCTTCACACCCTGGCAGTTCTTCATCCATCAGCTGCGCCATACCTGCGTGATAGTAGAAGTGGCGTGCGACCAATGGGATGTCGATGTCGCGGCTTTCGCGGATCGGCTTTCCATTGTCGAGCGTTTCAAGCGTTGCGAATAAACGCGATTGCTTCTGGACAAGACGTGCCAGTGCATAAAGTACTCTTGCGCGCGCTTTGGCATCTTTCGCCCAAGCTTTTTGCGCTTTGCGCGCCGCGTCGACGGCTTTGTCCACGTCTTTCGCGCTTGCTTGGCTGATCTTCGCAAGTATTTCGCCATTTGCAGGGTTTTTCGAGGCAAAAGACCGCGCGGGTTTGGTCCATTGGCCATTGATATACTGTCCGAACGTTCGCTTGTGGCGGTCCAGCCATGCTATCGCTTCCGAAGCGTCCTCGGGCGCTGGGCCGTAGTCCATCGTGTCGAAGATTTCGCGGACGTTCATGCGCCACATCCTTCAGGTTTGAAAACGCGTTTTGTGGAGGCTGGAAAGCGCGCCAGTTTGTCCGCCGGTCGGATCGGCCGTGGCACGAAGTTGCCTCCGCAGTTCGGGCAGACGCCTTTCAATGGACCTGCGACGCAGTCACGGCAAAAGGTGCATTCGAACGTGCAGATCATCGCGTCCGGGCTTTCGGGGGGCAGGTTGCGATCGCAACACTCACAGCTTGGGCGAAGATCTAACATTGTGCTTATCCTATCGGGTGTCGGTGGCTGGCCGAATACCGGCCCGTCACATGATGTTCGAGTTGGCGTTCAATGTCGCCAAGCAGGCTTGACGCACCAAAGCGGAACAGATCGGGGCGCAACCAGCGATCGCCCAACTCGTCCTTGATCAGCGTCAGGTACGTCACGGCGTCCTTGGCCCTGGAGATGCCGCCCGCAGGCTTATAGCCCACGCGAAATCCTGTCGCTGCGTGATAGGCGCGAATGGCGCGGATCATCACAAGGCTGACGGGCAGGGTGGCGTTGACGCCTTCTTTCCCGGTCGAGGTCTTAATGAAATCAGCCCCTGCCATCATGCAAACCCAGCTGGCACGCGCGACGTTTCTAAGGGTCCCAAGTTCGCCGGTTGCAAGAATTGCTTTCACGTGCGCATCTCCGCAAGCCGCGCGGAAGGCTTTCATTTCATCGTAAAGGGCCTGCCAATTTTGCGTCAGAACGTGGCGGCGCGAGATGACGATGTCGATTTCCCTGGCTCCGGCCTTTACGCTTTCCTCGATCTCGGCCAATCGAAGATGGAACGG
>NZ_CALJXO010000370.1:0-3966 GCF_937988555.1 uncultured Boseongicola sp.
CCCACGCTCATGCAGCAGGTCCTCGACATTGCGAAGCGAAAGGGGAAGGCGAAAGTACATCATCACTGCCAGGCGAATGATCTCTGGGCTGCTGTGAAGTACTTGAAGGGGTCTTTTTTCATCATAAGCAAAAGCTACGAAACCGCCCTGCCCGCCTCAACCCAATTTGTTCTGGCAAGACCCCTTGGAGGACTGCACCGGAACGCGGGCCGTTCCCGAAACCTTCCGGTCAGACGGACCGGTTGGTTTGACCGAAGCATTCCGCAGCTATGGTCGCGCCTTAATCGGGTCGGTCAATTCGTTGCTTTAACCGGCCCCGGCGCGCGCTTCACCCGTTGCGGGCTCCATGCGAGAACGCGCATGGCAACGGGGTCGAACGAGAATATTGGAAATCAAGTGTGACTATAGGGTGCGGGTCTTCAGTGGCGACCCATGATGCGCAATCCGCTTTCAGAAGCCGGATCATTCGAAGCGCTGCGTTTGCCGCGCCATAGGTGCCATTGCCAATTCGAGTATAATCGAAGCTGTTGAACCCGCCGCTTTCGGAATTTGGCGACAAACAACAGGCTGAATCTGTTCCACCAGAACCTGATGGGTTCATGACTCACATCAATACCGCGTTCATGGAGTAAATTTTCGCCATTTCGAAGCGAAAGTGGGAAACGCTAGGACATCTCGTGAGACTACGAATCTACCCGGCCGTCCTCAAGCTGGTTTCTTCTGACAATCCCTGAACCACGATTGTCGCTGGATCTCAGCCAGAACCGTTAAATTTCCATTTTGTTCAGGCTCGTTCTCGCCCGAAGTACCTGATAAGCATGGCGATAGAAAACAAGCTAGCTTTGGATTGACTATGGCCATTATTGAACGTGTTGAGATTTGCATGGTGGACCTTAAGCCAAAGGTGCGCCGGACGGATGCGATTCAATCTTTTGATAGTCAGGAAACACCCATTCTGCGGATCACAGATCGCGATGGCGCAGTGGGCACGGGGTATACATATACGATCGGGCAAGGTGGCCCGGCAGTAATGTCCTTGCTCAAGGAAACCTTGGTTCCTCGTTTGATCGGGCAAGAGGCAGAGGACATCGAGCGTATTTGGCGAGAGCTGTTGTTTTCGACCCACGCGACGGCGGTCGGGGCGATAACCTCGCTGGCGCTGGCTTCGGTCGATACTGCCCTCTGGGACTTGCGTTGCCGACGCGCCGGTCTGCCACTTTACCGGATACTGGGTGGCTCAAAGAATAACATTCCGGTCTACACCACTGAAGGCGGATGGTTGCACATTGACTCCAAGGACCTTGTTGCAGACGCGCTAGAAGCCCAAGCCAAAGGTTTTGCAGGCTCCAAGGTCAAAATAGGGCGGCCGCATCTGTCCGAGGACCGCGAGCGGCTATCAGCGGTTCGCGACGCGGTTGGACCATCATACGAAATCATGGTGGATGCCAATCAGTCCTTTACCTTGGCAGAGGCGACACGTCGCGCACGGATGCTAGAAACGCTAGATATTGCTTGGTTCGAAGAGCCCATGCCCGCCGACGATGTGCTTGAACATGCGCGCCTTGCGGCCAGCACATCAGTGCCGATCGCAGTCGGTGAAAGCATGTATTCGCTCAGTCAATTCAAGGATTACCTGGTCTCGGGTGGTGCCTCGATCGTGCAGGTCGATGTTGCGCGGATCGGTGGTATCACCCCTTGGATGAAAGTCGCACATATGGCCGAGGCTTTTAATGTGCCAGTGTGCCCGCATTTCTTGATGGAGCTGCATGCAAGCCTTGTCTGCGCGATCCCCAATGCGCCCTGGCTAGAATATATCCCCCAGCTTGATACGATCACGAAGACTGGCTTGCGGATCGAAAATGGCCGTGCCTGGCCCAGTGATGAGCCCGGGCTGGGGATCGACTGGGATTGGGATGCAATTAATGCGACGAAGGTCGGCGCGCTGGACTTTTCCACCAGCTAAGTCGGCGATAAGAAAGGAGCCAGCCTATGCAACGAATGGGTATGGTCATTGGGCTAAAACCTGAAAAGATCGAGGACTACAAACGCCTGCATGCGGATGTCTGGCCAAGTGTTCTTAATCAAATCGCAGAAAGCAACATTCGCAATTTCTCGATATTCTTGAAAGAACCCGAGAACTTATTGTTCGGGTATTGGGAGTATCATGGCAGCGATTTTAAGGCGGATGCCGCGCGCATGGCCGCAGATTCGGAAACCCAAAAATGGTGGACGCTGACCGATCCCTGCCAAGAACCATTATCGGCGCGTAAGGACGGCGAATTTTGGGCTATGATGGAGGAAGTGTTCCACGTCGATTGACACCTAACTGGGCGTCGGCGTCTCAGCAGACAGCAATCCTTCGGATTTGAGATCTGACCAGAACGAAGCAGGTATTTCTGTCGAATACCATGACAAAACTTGGGCGAATTCCTCTGGCGTCCGGGTGCCGGGTATCACGCTTGTGACAACCGGATGCGCCAAGGGAAATTGTAGCGCCGCTGCAGGCAAGGGCACCAAATGCGCGGCGCATACACAAGTTAATGCCTCAACGCGATCCACAATTGCGCTTGGGGCGGTTTCGTAGTTCCAAGTGGTTCCGCCGACCAGAATGCCCGAGTTAAACGGCCCGCCAACAACCACTTTGACGTCTCTTTCACCGAGGCGAGTAAACAGAGGATCAAGCGCTTCCTGTTCCAACAATGTATAGCGCCCAGCCACTAGGAAAATATCCCAGACGCCATGCTCCAAGACTCGCAGGCTAACGTCAGTTTCATTGACGCCAATCCCGATGGCGGACACGTCGCCAGTACGTCGCAACTCGTCTAGCGCGCGGTATCCGCCGGTCATCGCATCGTTGAAATGGCGTTCCTCTTCAACCGGGTTAGTGTGGGTCGAGCGGCCGATATCGTGCAGATAGAGAATGTCGATGCGGTCGCGACCCAGACGCTGCAGGCTATCCTCATAGGATCGCATGACGCCATCATAGCTATAGTCGTAAACCGGCGTGAACGGCAGCGGTTTTGGCCAGCCAAAACCCAACGGATCGTCCGGCAATCCGGGCTTAAGCACCCGCCCGACTTTGGAGGACAGGATGATCCCGTCCTGATTGCGGACCGCATCGCCAAGACGCCGCTCTGACAAGCCAAACCCATAATAGGGCGCGGTGTCGAAATACTTTAGGCCCGCATCCAATGCGGCCTGCACTGTGTTAGCCGCCGCCGCATCACCGACCGGATCTAACAACCCTCCCAACGGGGCGCCGCCGAATCCCAGATCAGGTAAGTCCATGGTAAAATCTCCGAATTTTAAGTTGGGAACGCTGGACTTTAGTCTTGAAAGAAATCCCGATTTTCGATCATAAGCTGTTCGATGGACGCCCAGATTTGATCAAGATGATCGCGCATTTCACTTTCCGCGCGATCGGCATCACCAGATTTGATGGCCTCGAAAATCGCGCGATGTTGCTGCTGAATCAAGTCACTATGCCCGGTTTCTGGAAGAATGAAGTACCGAACACGATCCAATTGCCCTTTAACACTTTGGATTACCGTCCAGGCGCGCGGCAACGCAACACCTTCGCTAAGCAGCCGATGAAACACCTCGTCGAGATCCATGAACCTGTTGTAGTCTTGGGCGCGTTGCGCCGCTTCCTGCTGGCGCAGGTTTTCCTCTATCCATGCGAGGTGCTTGGGCTCCGGGCTCTCTGCGGCACGGCGGACCACTCCAAGCTCCAGCACACGACGGATGAAATGAGCTTCTTTAACTTCGGCCATCCGGATCGGAGCGACTAAGGTTCCACGCTGAGGAAGGATATCTACTAGACCCTCTTGGGCAAGGCGAATGAAAGCTTCGCGCACAGGCGTTCTGCTTATACCAAGTTTTACTGACAGATCTTTCTCGCTTAGCGCCTCACCCGGCTTGAGGCGAAGTCGAAGGATCAGTTGCCGAACGTGTGTATGCACCTGT
>NZ_CALJXO010000371.1:0-5034 GCF_937988555.1 uncultured Boseongicola sp.
CGTTACTTCCTCTGATCGACCGTGCGATTGCAAATGACGAAGCCGCAATCCTTGTTCACAACAAGGCACAGCTTTCACAAAGCGTTGCACGTCTTTTTGACGCTGAAGAACGCGCCCCGCTTGTTGAGGCCGCGCGCGAGGTTATCAAGGCGCGTCGGGGTGTTCTCGAAACGACGTGGTCCGCAATTTTGCAGGCGCTTTAAGGCTCTATCAACCGTCCGTATCCACCCAAATCGTCACCGGACCGTCGTTGACCAGGGCCACTGCCATGTCAGCGCCGAAGGTGCCGGTTGCGACGGGAATGTTGAGGTCCATCACGGCGGATACAAACTCCAAATACCGAATTTCACCTTCATCCGGAGGTGCGGCGCTTGAAAATCCCGGTCGATTTCCTCTTCGAGTGTCGGCGGCAAGTGTGAACTGGCTGACGACAAGTGCGCTGCCCCCCACGTCCAAAAGTGAGCGGTTCATGCGTCCGTCATCGTCTCTAAAAATACGGAGCTTGGCAATTTTTGCGGCGAGCTTCTCGGGTGCATTCGGCGGATCACCTACCATGGCACAGACAAAGATCAAAACGCCATCTTCAATTGCTCCAACCACGTCGCCTTCGATGCGAACCTCAGCGCGTGAGACGCGCTGAACGAGGGCTCTCATCCCAATTCAGCGCGTGTCGGAGGGTTCGCACCCGCACGACTTACAGTGACCGCCGCGGCGCGCGCGCCCAGAGAAAGCGCTGCTTCTATTGTATCTGCTTGAAGATTTGCGATCTCGGCCTTGGACAGAACACCAGCGTCAGACAGCGCAGCCAAAAAGCCTGCATTGAAAGTATCACCGGCCCCGACGGTATCGACAACCGCGACTTTGTTTGCCGGAACGCGGACTGTTTGCACAGCAGAGTATCCTGTGACCCCTTCGGCGCCCTCCGTCACACAGATAAGTTTTGTGCCCTTGTTTAACAAATCAGCCGCGCCGCGTTGCAGATCGTCATGCCCGGTGAGCCAAGCAAGGTCTTCGTCGGATACTTTCACGATATCGCTGGCCGCCATCATATGACCAATCCTGTCGCGGTATGCTGCCTCGTCGACGATAAAACCTTGTCGAATATTCGGATCAAGCATGATCACACGTCGATCTTTCTCGCGCATCATCAGGGCCTCGTAAGCCCGCGCGCAGGGTTCAACGACCAAAGAGATACCACCGAAAAACAGTGTGGAAACAGCTGCATCGAGCGTTGGCAGGTCTTCGGCGCTTAGCATGCGGCCCGCAGAGTTCTCATCGTAAAAAACATAACTTGCCTGACCGTGTGTCAGTGTCACAAATGCCAATGTCGTCGGCTTGTCCAAGCGCGCGGCCATGCTGCTGTCAACGCTCGCCGCCGACAGCGCGTCTGTAAGAAGTTCCCCGAACAGATCCGTCGACAAGCCGCTATAAAAGCCCGTTGAAACCCCCAAGCGACCAAGTGCAATGGATGTGTTAAAAACCGCACCGCCCGCGTAAGGCGCAAAAGCACGCTCACCGTTTGCGGTGTGGCGGGGCAGCATATCGATCAAAGCTTCTCCAGAGCACAGGATCATCGGTTCTCCTCCAGGAAATCTGTTTCGCGGGGTCTAAACTCACACGCGCTGCGTCGCAAGTCGGCGAGAAAAGAGTTTATCCTTGATTGACTGCAGCCGTGTAGCCCAAAGCGCCGGCGATGATCGCAACAAGAAGGGCGGCAAGCGTCAGCTTCCAGATTGACCAAGGCCGTTCTCCGGCGACCTGACCGCTCTGACCGTTCACAACAAAACGAAATGACCGGCCGCGGTATTTATAGGCGGCGAGCCAAACCGGAACCAATATGTGCTTGAAGGTCACATCGCTGAGTTTGGTTTCAATGTTTTGAACACGCTGACGATCTCCTCCGATATCGAACTTGATGTCCCGTATGATCTGGCGATCCATGATGGTTCTGCCTTTTTTGAAGCCGTCCTCAAGCGACACAGTATAAGCTTCGGCGCGAAAGCCCGCGAGATACTGGGGCAAATAGGGTTCCAGTCGTGTGAGATCCCATTGGCCCAAGCAGGTGCGGAATTTCGCGGGTAGCGCTGTCGAAGCGACGACCAAAACATCATCAAAAAAGCGCGCGACACGCCCAGATACAGAGGTCCACCTAACTTTCGTGTGCGGTTCTGTCTGCCGTTTGCCGTTGCGGGTCACAGTCCTCGTTGTCGTGTATTCAATGCCGCGCTGCCCTGTGTAGCGGGTTTTCGTGTCGGCATCGAAGGTCCAGCACGGAGTATAGACGCCGCTTAGCTTGCGGCCTTTTCGCGCATATTCTGTTAAGCCGTTTGGCGCGAACCAAAGACGACCAAGCCAGTCCTTCATGGCCTGACGCGCCGCGTCTTCGCTCAACTCGAATGGAACAACTGCGCGCGGTTTTATCTGCCGGGTTGCCCCGGTATCGGTGACGACAGGCGTTGCACAATAGGGGCACTCTTTGGAGTGCACTGCGCCGTCGAATTCGATGCGCGCCCCACAATTTGGACATTGCGAAGTGCGTGCCTCTTCCATTTCCACGCCGCTAGTGCTTGCGCGCAGGGTGGCTGAAAAGTCCTGCTCCTTGATGGCCTGGTTGCGATCCCAAGGGCTATGATCAATTGTCTCGGCACTGCCGCAATGATCACAGATCAGTTGGTCGGCCCCGGGATCAAACCGCAGGTCAGACCCGCAATTGTGGCAAGGGAATCGATGATCTTCCGAGCCCATCAGAGGATTCCGTGCAAGAATTTAGGCATGATGGTGTGGAGTGCCCCGTCAAAAAATGCCGTGTGACGCCAAAGATGGATGATGCCGTGAAGGAGGCCAAGAAGCAGCAATACGGCCATCGCGCGTCCTGTGATGTTGTCTTCCAAAGCCGTCATGGATGCCACGGAAGCTGCCGCCATGGCGAAGCAGAGAATGTGATGTTGAAAGCGGTGAACAGGTCGCAAGACACCAGTCGACTTTGGCCCAGGTTTGCCAAGGGGTCCGCGACCCAGGGCGTAGATTGTGAACCAAAGCCCACTCAGCGCAGCGAAACCTGCTGTCAGCCACACTGAAGCGCTCGGGCCTTCTATCAAAAGGACGGCCAGCAAAAACCCAGTCGCCCAATGGGCAAATATGACAAATCCACGACGGGTCATAATACTTTCAGATGGGACCTCGATCCATGCACCTATCCTTGCGGTGGTGGCGGCGGCGAAACAGTGAACAATTGCGCGAGTTCATCAATATCGTTGGCATGTTGCCAGCCATCTTGTCCTTGCGTCCAAACCCAGCTTTCTCGCGCTAGCTTTTTTTCGCCCGCCAATCTGCCGAGGTCAGCTTTTGAATAGGGTCCCAAAGTCTTGCCGCCATCAGCAACGTGCCAGACGTTCTCAACCGGAGGCGGCGGAGGTGGAGCCAGAGGTTCTGCCGGGCGCGGGCCCCAAGGACCGGCCATCATGCCGCCCATCTGCATCCCCATTCCGGCGCCTAATCCCATGCCCATAGCGGACCCGGCAGCCCCGTTTTGCTGTCCCAAAGCGTCGGCCGCCTTGTAGCGCAAGTGATCGTCCAGTGAGCCAACCATGCCGCGTGATGTGCGTTCATCCAGCGCCTTCTCGACGGCGGGCGGCAGGGAGATGTTTTCAATGTAGAGTTCCGGAAGTTCGAGGCCGTAAGATGCAAGGGTTCCCGATATACCTTCGGCCAGAATACGTCCGAGATCTTGCGTGTTTGCAGCCATATCAAGCACGGGAATACCGGCCGTTGCGACGACGCGGCTGAACGCCTGCACGATGATGTTGCGGATCTGATAGCTGATTTCGTCCATTGTGAACTCGCCGTCTGTGCCGACGATTTCGACCAGGAACTTGCCGGGGTCAGACACCCGGACCGCGTATGTGCCAAAAGCACGGACTCGCGTTGGCCCAAATTCCGGATCCCGAATGATAATCGGATTCTTGGTTCCCCATTTCAGATCGGTAAACCGGCGGGTTGAGATGAAGTACACTTCGGACTTGAACGGCGACTGGAAACCATGATCCCAGTGCTGAAGCGTGGTCATGATCGGCATATTGTTGGTCTCAAGCATGTAGAGACCCGGCATGAATGTATCCGCCAACTGTCCTTCATGGACGAAGACGGCCGCTTGGCTTTCGCGGACCGTCAACTTGGCGCCATATGTGATCTCGTGATCTTCGCGCTCAAATCGCCAGACCATTGTGTCTCGCGTGTCGTCGCTCCAGTGGATGACGTCGATAAACTCCCCACTTAGAAAATCGAAAATGCCCATTGGGGTCTCCTCTGGCAGGTCAGGTTGAAGGCGACATTAAACCGGTCGCGATACGTCGGATGAGCGGCGCAGCGGCGGCGCCCCGCATGCCCGGCTTCAGTCGTGGATCATAGAGTATTTGCAGCAGTAACTCATCATGGTTAGTGAGCCGGCCAAATTCGTCATCATCGTTGAAGATGGATGGCCTTGCGCTTGGACTGTCGTTGGCAAGACCCAGCCCCTGTGCAATTTCTTCGTGAAAGCACGAGGTGCGCAGGCGGTCCGGTAGTTCAGCGCGGATAACTGCGACGGCGCGCTCGTATCTTCCGTCTTGTGCCGGGTCCGACGCGAAGACGACGCAATAGGTGTCGCGTGACATATCTTCAACAAACCGCACTTGCGATGGGGATAGCTCTGGCATGAATTGTGTGAGCAAAGGCCCGGAGTTCCGCAGCTCCTGATCGTTCAGCACAAGAACATGAAAGTTTCCACCGCGCCGCACGTTTTGCACCGGGTGTCCGGTAATGCTGGCGAGACGATCGCTGAATGCTGTGATCGTGGCGATGTCGTCGTCCGCTTGTTCGCGGTCCACCGAAGGACCAATCACAGTCTCGATCAGAACGGGTTTCTCCCAACGATGGAGCGTGCTTGGAGCGCTTGTCCGGACAAGCAGCCCAGCACGAGCGCTAAATTCCTCGCTGAAAGCCAGCGCATCAAAATTGCGGGCGACCATCTCGTCAGTGAAGGGAACGTCGGGGCCT
>NZ_CALJXO010000372.1:0-14641 GCF_937988555.1 uncultured Boseongicola sp.
GCGGGCGACTTACCGGGACCTTTGCCCCCGACCCCCTAGTGTATTTTGCCAAAGAAGACGGGGCCACGAGATGAGCAAAGACGTCGAAGTCCAACCACCGAGTTTACGTGAGTTCGACGGCTGGGCCATGTGGGCGCTTCACGGGTTGTGCCTATTTATCGCCGTTGGCCACATCTACGTCGCCTTTGACCCCTTCATTTCTGAATTCCAGCGCAACGCCTACCATTTCGCGGGATTTGCGTTTCTGGCCGCGGTCTACAATCCGATGTTTCGGGGACAGACACGCAGTCCTGGCTTGTTTGCATTCGATCTGACATTTGGTGTCGCCGTCGCGGCCGCTGCTATTTATATTCCCTATGCCGAAACGCCGATTTACGACCGCGGCGTGAACCTAATCGCCTTAGACTGGATCGCGATTGGCTTGTGTATCCTCGGTGGCCTCGAGCTTACCCGACGACTGACAGGCTGGGTCATCCCGATCCTGATCATCACGGCGCTGACCTATATTGGGTTTTGGGGCCAATACATCGGTGGCGTGTTCAGCTTTCCGGGCCTGTCATGGGAGACCATTGCGTTTCGCTCTCTATTTGGCGACGACGCAATGTTTGGCACGATTGCGCGAATTTCTTCAACCTATGTCTTCCTGTTCATTATTTTCGGCGCATTCCTACTGCGCTCTGGCGCGGGAGAATTTGTTATCAGCATCGCCCAGGCCGTTGCTGGCCGCATGGCTGGCGGGCCTGGCATCGTCGCTGTTATTGCAAGTGGGCTTACCGGCACAATCTCAGGCTCAGCGGTTGCCAACACAGCATCGACAGGCGTGATCACTATTCCGCTGATGAAACGCGCCGGGTTCCGACCGGCTTTTGCTGGTGGGGTTGAGGCTGCCGCCTCGACCGGAGGGCAATTGATGCCACCCATCATGGGGGCGGGCGCCTTCGTAATGGCTAGTTTTACGCAGATTTCTTACGAAAAGATCGTCGCCGCCGCCGCCTTGCCGGCCCTGCTTTACTTCTTGTCCGTCGCATTTTTTGTGCGAATCGAAGCCAAGCGCCTGGACCTGAAGCCCATGGACAGCGGCGGCGAAACCTTCGGCTCGGCGTTCCGAAAGGGCGGCGCCAGTTTCGTGATCCCGATTGCCGCGCTGATCACAATGCTGGTCATGGGCTTTACGCCAGCTTATGCGGCCGTCTTTGGCATCCTGGCAGTGATCGCGTCAAGCTGGCTCACGCAAAACCCCATGGGACCGCGCGCGGTGGTGGAAGCCCTCGTCATGGGGACCAAAGGGATGATCATGACGGCGGTCTTGTTGTGCTCCGTCGGCTTGGTTGTAAACGTGATATCAACCGCAGGGATCGGCAACACTTTCAGCCTGATGATCGCCGGATGGGCGGGAGGAAACTTGTTGATCGCCCTCACACTGATCGCCATCGCCAGTCTTGTTCTTGGGATGGGTCTGCCGGTGACGGCCGCTTATATTGTGATCGCCACGCTTTCGGCGCCGGCAATTGCTGGCATGATTTCCGACCGCGTGGTGATCGACATCCTAGCCGCAGGGGCTTTGAACGACGGCGCGAAGGCTGTGTTGATGCTGGGGGCGCCCGAGACGATGGCCCTGTTATCGGGGCCCATACCGATAGAACAGGCCACTGAGATTATCCGTGCGCTTCCTTTGGAAGTCGCGGCCCCCCTTCGCGATCTGATCGTGCCGCCCGAAGCGACGGTGGCTGCCATCTTGTCGGCGCATATGATCATCTTCTGGCTTAGTCAGGACAGCAACGTGACGCCGCCTGTGGCCCTTGCCTCGTTTACGGCAGCAGCGATTGCCAAGGCCCCGGCCATGCAGACAGGCATCGAAAGCTGGAAGCTGGCCAAGGGTCTCTACATTGTCCCGCTTCTTATGGCCTATACACCTTTTTTATCGGGCGATTGGGGCGTGGCTCTGGTGATTTTTGGCTTCGCCGTCTTCGGTATCTACGGACTTGCGGGTGCATTGCAGGGCTGTCTTGAGAGGCGCTTGAACTGGCCCATGCGTGGGTTTGCGGCCATCGCAGGGGCGGCATGCCTATGGCCGGGTATTTTGTTTGTGAACATTGCGGGAGTGGCTGCTGTTCTTGGCTTGCTTACGCTAAGCATGCGGGTCGGTCACGCGTCACCGCCTGTAAGAACAACCTAGGACAGCGCGTGTCATACAGGGAATTGAATTGAATTTTCAGCCGCGTTGACCTAAGCCCGGTCAACGCCCTTATCGTGAGCAGACTGATCATATGATCCGATACACGTTGAAATGCGAAAACGACCATCCGTTTGAAAGCTGGTTTCAGTCGGCGGATGCCTATCAAAGCCTTGCGTCCGCAGGCATGCTCGAATGTCCGGGCTGTGGATCATCCACCGTCGAAAAGATGCTCATGGCACCGGGCGTTTCAACATCGCGAAATAAGTCCGCAGACCCTATTGAGACCCCAAACCCAGGCGCGCAACCCGTGCTTTCGGCACCCGATCCCAAAATGGCCGAGGCAATGAGCAAACTTCGCAAACATGTCGAAGAAAATTCGGACTACGTGGGCCAGAATTTTGCGAAAGAAGCGACCGCTATGCACCTCGGGGACACACCCGCGCGGTCGATCTACGGTGAGGTTGCGCCAGCAGACGCCAAGCGTCTGGCGGAAGACGGAGTCCCTGCGCTGCCCCTGCCCTTCATTCCAAAGGCAAAAACGAACTAGTCGTTCGGGCGGCCTCTTGTCGTGAGCGTGACTATCCCTTAACAGGCGCGTCGAAGACAAAGGACATTGGCACTCTCATGCCTACACTTGTGATGAAATTCGGCGGCACATCGGTCGCCTCGCTTGACCGCATTCGCCGCTCTGCAAAGCGTGTCGGTCGCGAGGTCGCAAACGGCTATGATGTGATCGTGATTGTTTCGGCAATGTCGGGCAAAACGAACGAACTTGTCGGCTGGGTCGAAGAGACGTCGCCGCTGTTTGACGCACGCGAGTATGATGCCGTTGTAAGCTCGGGCGAGCAGGTCACAGCAGGGCTCATGGCCTTAACACTTCAGGAAATGGACGTTCCCGCGCGATCCTGGGCCGGCTGGCAAGTGCCGTTGAAGACCAACTCTGCGCATGCGGCCGCACGCATCGAAGAGATCCCAACCGAAAACATAAACGCGAAGTTCGCGGAAGGTATGAAAGTCGCTGTGGTCGCCGGTTTTCAGGGGATAAGCCCCGAAGGTCGGATCACAACGCTTGGGCGTGGTGGATCGGACACGACGGCGGTCGCGTTCGCGGCCTCGTTTGGGGCCGAGCGCTGTGATATCTATACGGATGTCGATGGCGTCTACACGACCGATCCACGGATCACTTCAAAGGCGCGCAAACTTGACAAGATCGCCTTTGAAGAAATGCTGGAGCTGGCGTCCCTTGGCGCAAAGGTCCTGCAAACCCGGTCTGTAGAACTCGCCATGCGATACAAAGTGCGCCTGCGCGTGCTCTCAAGCTTTGAAGACAATGACGACAACGCGGGCACGCTTGTGTGCTCGGAGGAGGACATTATGGAAAGCAATGTGGTTGCCGGAGTCGCCTTCAGCCGCGACGAAGCCAAGATGACGCTTCTCAGTGTTGCTGACCGCCCCGGCATTGCTGCGGCGATCTTTGGCCCCCTCGCCGAGGCGTCAGTGAACGTCGATATGATCGTGCAGAACATCTCGGAGGATGGCCGCACGGATATGACGTTCTCACTGCCGGTCAACCAGATCGTCCGCGCTGAAAAAGCCATGGATGAAGCCCAGGCGTCCGGTGAGATTAACTTTACACAGCTTGTTACCGATTCAGATGTTGCAAAAGTTTCGGTTGTTGGCATTGGCATGCGCAGCCATGCCGGTGTGGCCAGCCAGATGTTCAAGGCCCTACGCGACGAGGGCATCAACATCAAAGTTATCACCACCTCCGAGATCAAGATCTCGGTGCTGATTGATCGCAAGTACATGGAACTCGCGGTACAGGCACTTCACGACACTTTTGGGCTCGAAAAAGTGGCCTAACGCTAACGCTGCTCGGACTGCCATTCTGGGTGGACCCACGGGTCGCGTTCGTCGCGGGGCAAGGTCTTGCCAAGAATGTGGTCACTGGCCTTTTCGCCGACCATGATCGACGGTGCGTTAAGATTGCCATTGGTGATCTGGGGAAAGATCGAACTGTCCGCAACGCGCAAGCCCTCAACGCCAATCACCCGGCATTCTGGATCGACAACAGCGCCGGGATCACTGGCGCTGCCCATTCGGCAGGTCCCACAGGGGTGATAGGCGCTTTCGGCGTGTTCGCGGATAAAGGCATCAATGTCATCATCGCTGACGGCGGCGTCTCCGGGCAAAATCTCGTGCTTTACGAACGGCTTGAACGCGTCCTGTTGGAAAATCTCACGCGTCAGGCGGATTGCACGGCGAAATTCGATCCAATCCTGTTCGGTCGACATGTAGTTGAACAAAATTTTCGGAGCGGTTTTCGGATCAGCTGACGCAAGCGTCACAGCCCCGCGAGACGGGCTTCGCATCGGCCCCACATGCGCCTGAAACCCATGCCCCTCGGCCACAGCCTTACCGTCATAGCGCACCGCCATTGGCAGAAAGTGGAACTGAATATCAGGATACTCGATCCCAGCCCGCGAGCGGATAAACCCACAACTTTCAAAGTTATTGGAGGCCCCCAAACCGGTCTTGCTCAAAAGCCACTGCGCGCCAAGCAGCCCTTTCCAGAACAAGTTCCAATACCGATACAGCGTGATCGGCTGGCTTGACGCCATCTGAAAATAGACCTCAAGATGGTCCTGCAAATTTTGACCAACACCGGGCCGATCCGCAACAGCATCTATGCCGTGTTCAGCCAGATGTTCCGCCGGGCCGATGCCAGACAACATCAACAACTTCGGTGAGTTAATCGCCGAGGCGGCAAGAATAACCTCGCGGCCCGCCCGGATGGTCTCGACCTTCCCGCCCCGCTCAACCTCGACGCCGACAGCGCGGCCATCCTCAATCATCACACGCAGAACAAGTCCGTGGATCAGACTGCAGTTCTCGCGCTTGAGGGCCGGTCGCAAATAAGCATTCGCCGCAGACCATCGCCGCCCCTTCCAGACGGTTTGCTCAAAGGGACCAAAGCCCTCTTGCTGCTTGCCGTTATAGTCATCGGTTGTTTCATACCCCGCCTGACGCCCTGCTTCGACAAAGGCGTGGTACAGCGGGTTTTTTCGAGGCCCGCGAGACACATGAAGCGGGCCGTCGGTTCCGCGCCAAGTCGGATCACCACCGGATTGTGAATGCCAATTCTCAAGACGAAGATAGTAAGGAAGGACATCAGAATAGCTCCACCCCGTGGCCCCCATTTGAGCCCAACTGTCAAAGTCGCGCGCATGACCTCGGACGTAGACCATTCCGTTGATCGAGGATGAACCGCCAATCACCTTGCCGCGCGGGACAACCAAACTGCGATTGTCCAAATGTGGCTCCGGGACGCTGTGATATCCCCAATCGTAACGCGACATGTTCATTGGGTAGCTCAATGCGGCGGGCATCTGAATGAAGGGACCTGCGTCAGTTCCGCCGTATTCGACTACAAGTACCGAATGGCCCGCCTCCGACAAACGATAGGCCAAAGCGCAACCAGCAGACCCGGCCCCAACAATTACGTAATCGGCCTGCATTGCTCAGCCTTTAATTTCGCTGTCGACAAAATTCATGACATGACAGATCGCTGCCGCGCCATCCGGTCTGTCCCTGGCAAGACCCTGATGAAGATAGAGACCGTCAATCAATGCCGCTGTCCGCGCGGCAAGCGCGTCGGCACGCTTGCCCACCAAAGGCCGTAAGGCATGGCAAAGGTTCGACCGCAGCCGCGCTGCATAAACGCGGTGAAGCCGCCGCGCGGGCTCGGACGACAACGCCAGAACGTAAAAATTCAGCCAAGCCGCCATGGTGTCCGGATGGAAATTCGACATGGCGAAACTGCTATTCACAATGGCTTCCACGCGCGCCATCGAAGTATCAGCTCCCGCAAGCCCTGCGCGAACCTCTCGCGCGTACTCGCGCATGACGTGGCGCATCGCGGCCAACAGGATGTCATCCTTGCCGCCAAAATAATGATGCGCCAATCCAGACGAGACGCCCGCACGCCGTGCAATTTGCCCTACCGTGACGCCCAAAGACCCTGCCACACCTATCTCTGCGATAGTTGCATCTATTAAAGCTGCGCGTCTTATCGGTTCCATTCCAAGCTTGGGCATGGTTTTCTCTTTCCTGGCACTCCAAAAATGGGGTATCTGGTTTTTGATTGACTAGTCAATCAACAAAAAACAGGGGGAATGCATATGCATCTGAAATCAACTCTATCCGCTCTCGCCATTCTTGCGGCCTCGCCCGCGCTGGCCGATTGTGATTCTGTCACTTTCTCAGACGTCGGCTGGACCGACATCACCGCAACAACTGCCGCGACGACTGTCGTGCTGGAAGCACTTGGTTACGAAACGGACATCAAAATACTGTCGGTTCCGGTGACCTATACATCTCTGGCTCAAGGCGACATCGACGTCTTCCTCGGCAATTGGATGCCAACGATGGAAGCCGACATTGCGCCTTATCGCGAGGCCGGATCTGTCGACACGATCCGCGCAAATCTTGATGGCGCCAAGTATACCTTGGCCGTGAACAAGGTTGCAGCAGAGCTCGGCATTACCAGCTTCGGCGCGATTGCCGCCCAGAAAGAAGCGCTTGAAGGCGAGATCTACGGCATCGAACCCGGCAATGATGGCAACCGTCTGATCCTGGAAATGATCGACCAGAACGCCTTCGGTCTTGATGGATTTGAAGTCGTTGAAAGCTCCGAGCAAGGCATGCTGGCGCAGGTCGCGCGTGCGGACCGTCGTGGGGAACCTGTTGTCTTCCTTGGCTGGGAGCCGCATCCGATGAATGCGAACTTCGATTTGACTTATCTTGAAGGTGGCGATGACTGGTTCGGCCCAAACCTCGGCGGCGCGTCCGTGTTCACCAACACATCCGCAGGGTACGCTGATGCCTGCCCGAACGTTGGTAAGCTGTTGCAAAACCTTGAGTTCTCGCTAGCGATGGAAAATGAGATCATGGGGGCAATCCTTGACGACGGCGCGGATCCTGCAGACGCTGCAGCCACATGGCTCACAGCCAACTCAGAGGTCCTTGATGGCTGGCTTGATGGCGTCACTGCCAAAGACGGCGGCGATGGCATGGCTGCAGTCAAAGGCGTTCTCGGCCTCTAAGGGACGGGAATATCGTTTACAAAGTGCGGAATTTGATATCCGCGCTGGACCGCCGGCCGCTCTGCGAGCCGGCGGTACCATTTCAGCACCTCTGGGTAATCGTGCAAATCGGTTTCGGGCCAGGCATAGCGCGAAACCCACGGCCAGATCGCCATATCAGCAATGGTGTAAACGCCACGCCCCGATCCGGCGACATAATCGCGCGACTTTAGCCGGTCGTTCAGCACCGCGTAGATGCGTGCGCCCTCGGCGCGGAACAAGGTCTCGGCGGGCTCGCCAATCGATTTTCCATACCGCACAAACTGATGAATGCGCCCCAGCGTCGGCCCCTGCGCGGACATCTGCCACATCAGCCACTCCAACACATTGCCCCGATCGTCGGGCGCGCCAAGGAAACGGCCTTCTTTCTCTGCCAGCCAAAGCATGATGGCGCCGCTTTCCATAACGGTCTGCCCCGTCTGGCGATCGCGGATGGCCGGGATCTTGCCATTTGGCGAAAGCGCGAGGAACTCAGGACTTTTCTGCTCGCCGTCCCCAAGATTAACGCCGTGAACTTCATAGTCGATGCCGAGTTCCTCGAGCAGAATTGAGACCTTGCGTCCGTTCGGTGTTGTCCACGTGAAGAAATCTATCATCGTGTCCCTGCCTTATCTTGTCTTTTCAATTGCCGTTGTCCGCGCCAAAGTAGTCATCGGAGGGACAGTGTCCAATGGAATGGTTAACAGAAAATAAGATACCAGTCGGAAAGGCTGCGGCGGCGGTCTTTGACTGGCTGCAAGCCAACGGTGCGGTGTTCTTCGACGCGTTGTCTGACATGCTGGAAGCGATGATCGACGGGATCCTTTGGGTCCTACAAACGCCGAACCCGTTTTTCATTATCCTCATATTCATGGCAATAACTTACGTCCTTCAAAAAAGCTGGAAACCCGCGCTGCTTACCTTGTTGGGGTTCATGTTCATCCTGAACCAAGGCTATTGGGAGGAAACCACCGAAAGCCTGACGCTTGTTTTGTCAGCCTGTGTCGTCTGCATGGGCGTCGGCGTGCCAATTGGCATCGCGATGGCCCACCGGCCCCGGCTTTACGGATGGGCCCGCCCGGTGCTGGATTTGATGCAGACGCTGCCAACATTCGTCTACCTGATTCCCGCGATTGTCTTTTTTGGCATCGGCATGGTGCCGGGCCTGATCGCTACGGTCATCTTCGTGCTTCCCGCCCCAATCCGGCTGACCCATCTTGGCGTTTCGACCACACCAGCGCCCCTGCTGGAGGCGGCACAAGCCTTTGGAGCGACGCCGCGCCAAACGCTTTGGAAGGTTGAGTTGCCCTACGCTTTCCCGCAGATCATGGCCGGATTAAACCAAACAATCATGCTTTCGTTGTCGATGGTGGTGATTGCGGCCCTGGTTGGCGCGGATGGTTTGGGTGTGCCTGTGGTGCGGGCGCTCAATCAGGTGAATACGTCGCTTGGCTTTGAAAGTGGCTTCATAATCGTGGTTGTCGCGATTGTTTTGGATCGCATGTTACGGGTAGAAAAATCATGAGCGCTGCAGGTACATTTGATAATGTTTCCATCGTCTTCGGCGGCGCACCTCAAGCTGCTCTGCCGCTTATGGATCAAGGCTTGGAACGTGCTGAGATCCAGACCCGCACCTCGCAGGTCCTTGGTGTTCATGACTGCTCGCTGCAGGTCGAACCGGGTGAAATCCTTGTGCTGATGGGGCTGTCTGGCTCAGGGAAATCCACACTTCTGCGAGCAGTGAACGGTCTCAATCCAGTGTGTCGGGGACGGGTTCTGGTGGCCGACGGAACCGAGCAAGTGGACGTCACAAATGCGGATGCAAAGACGCTTCGTCACATGCGCCTTAACAAAATCGCCATGGTGTTTCAGCAGTTTGGTCTGCTTCCTTGGCGCACCGTGCGCGACAATGTGGGGCTTGGGCTTGAGTTTGGTGGTATGCCCCCGAAGGCCCGGCGAGAAAAAGTAGATCAACAGCTCGAGCTGGTGGGTCTGTCGGATTGGGCGGAGCGTAAAGTCGGTGATCTGTCCGGCGGGATGCAACAACGCGTCGGCCTTGCCCGTGCCTTCGTGACGGATGCCCCTATCCTTCTGATGGACGAGCCGTTTTCAGCGCTTGATCCGTTGATCCGCACACGCCTTCAAGACGAGTTGTTGGAGCTTCAGGAGCGGTTAAACCGCACAATCATCTTCGTAAGCCACGACCTTGATGAGGCGTTCAAACTCGGCGATCGCATTGCTATTATGGAAGGTGGTCGCATCGTGCAGTGGGGGACGCCACGCGAGATTTATTCGAACCCATCGAATGATTACGTGGCGGACTTCGTGGCACACATGAACCCTCTCGGCGTTTTGTGTGCCCGCGATGTCATGGAGCCTATAACGAACGACGCAACCGGGACGATCCCCGCCGAGGGCGAGATTGCCGACGTGATCAGATCGGTTCTCGATGGTGGTGCGCCGGTCGCGGTGGTCGACAATCAAGCCTCTATTGGTCAGGTCTCGCGAAGTTCGGTTTTGCGCCGCATCCTTGGCGAGAACGACGGGCATTAGACGTTTCGCTTTCGCAGCAGGTGTGGTGTAGTTGTTAAGTCGCGCGCAGAAGCCGCGCCTTTGTAACAAGCGGGATGAATGGCCGATCCGACCGAAAGCGAAAGCCGGAAACTGCTGGGCAGGCTGCGTGAGGCCTTGGCCGAGGACAGCGCGGGTCAGGCGCGGCTGGACCGGATTACGCATCTGATCGGCTCGTCGATGCGCACTGAAGTTTGCTCAATCTATCTGTTTCGCGACGAAGAAACCCTTGAGCTTTGTGCCACCGAGGGCCTGAACCCCGATGCCGTCCACAAGACGCGGATGCGCCTTGGCGAGGGGCTTGTCGGACGCGTGGCGCGCAAGGGCAAAGTCGTAAACACGGCCGATGCGCCGTCAACGCGTGGTTTCCGGTTCATGCCAGAAACGGGTGAGGAAGTGTACTCGTCCTTCTGCGGCGTTCCCATTCAAAGGCTTGGAGAACGCTTGGGCGTTCTGGTGGTTCAGTCGAAAGAGGCCCGTGTCTTCTTCGAGGATGAAGTCTACGCGCTGGAAGTCGTCGCCATGGTCCTGGCCGAGATGACCGAACTTGGCGCGTTTGTCGGCGAAGGCGAAGCCCTTCGCGCGCGCCACACCCTCCCTGCGATGTTCCACGGCGGCGTCGGCCAGGAGGGCGTCGCAGAGGGATACGTCTGGCTGCATGAACCGCGTGTCGTCGTTTCAAACCCGATCGCCGATGACCCGGTCGCCGAAACCAAACGCCTACGCGAAGCGGTCGATAAATTGCGTATTTCAGTCGACGACATGCTGAGTTCTGTCAGTGACGAGACAGCCGACAAAGATCAGCGCGAGGTTATGGAAGCCTATAGGATGTTTGCCAATTCGCGCAGTTGGCTGCGTCGGATGGAGGAAGACATTGCTGCCGGACTTTCAGCTGAAGCCTCTGTTGAGAAAGAACAATCTTCCGCGCGCACGCGGATGTCGCAAGTGCCGGATGCGTACCTTCGCGAACGACTGCACGACCTTGATGACCTCTCCAACAGGCTTTTGCGCACCCTGACGGGGCAAGGCAAAGACACCGGCGCCGAGCTTCCCGATGCCGCCATTCTTGTGGCCCGCAACATTGGGCCGGCCGAGCTTTTGGACTATGGTCGCGACCGCCTTAAAGGCATTGTGCTTGAGCAAGGGTCGGTTGGCAGCCATGCGGCCATTATTGCGCGCGCCTGGGCCATTCCTCTGATCATCCACGCTGAGAAAATCACCACCGAAGCGCTGAACGGCGATCTCGTCATGATCGATGGCGATCAAGGGTTTGTGCACCTGCGCCCTGACGACACCGTGGTGAATGCATTCCGCGACAAGATCGCGATGCAGGCGAAGGCTCAGGAACGGTATTCCGGGCTTAGAAACCTGCCTGCGCAAACAAAATGCGGCTCAGTCATTGGGCTGCATATGAACGCGGGCCTTATCGCCGACCTGCCGTCTCTGGACAGCTCGGGCGCCGAGGGCGTCGGGCTTTTCCGAACGGAATTGCAGTTTCTGATCCGCTCGAAAGTCCCAAGGCGCGGTGAATTGGCAGCCATTTACTCGCGGGTCTTGGACGCCGCGAATGGCAAGCGCGTGATCTTCCGAACGCTTGATATCGGATCGGACAAAGTGCTGCCCTATATGAAGCGCGAGGACGAGCCGAACCCGGCGCTTGGCTGGCGGGCCATCCGGGTCGGGCTGGACAAACCGGGCGTCATGCGGATGCAACTGCAAGCGTTGATCCGGGCGGCTAACGGGCGACCGTTGACGGTTATGTTCCCGTTTGTTGCTCAATTTGACGAGTTCAAGCAGGCGCGTGAGCATGTTTTCAACGAGCTGGCACGAGAGAAAAAGCTTGGGCATGTCCTGCCTGAAAAGGTTGAAGTCGGCGCCATGCTTGAGACGCCCAGCCTTGCGTTCGCACCAAAGCAATTCTTTGAAATGGCTGACTTCATTTCTATCGGCGGCAATGATCTGAAGCAGTTTTTCTTTGCTGCGGACCGTGAAAACGAGCGGGTTCGACGGCGATATGACACGCTCAATGTCAGCTACCTGACGTTTATCGAGCAAATCGTTGAGCGCTGCGCGGAAACCAACACACCTGTCAGCTTTTGCGGCGAAGACGCGGGCCGCCCCATTGAGGCGTTGTGCTTTGCCGCGATGGGCTTGCGGACCCTTTCGATGCGCCCGGCCTCAATCGGCCCGGTAAAGCACCTGCTGCGGCGGGTCGATCTGCGCTCGGCAAAAGCCATGATCGACGCGGCGCGCGTATCAGGTGTGCAATCGGTACGCGGCGACGTGATGGAATGGCTACGCACTGACGTCGACTAGGCCTCAGACGCGGGCGTGACGGCTCCAGAAGCGCGCCTGAAGCAAGATGCCCGCAACAGCCAGGCCAACTGACAGTCCAAGCCAGATACCGACGCCATCAAGGCCGAAAGTGAACCCCAAAAGGTAGCTTGTTGGCACACCGACCACCCAATAGCTGAAGGCCGCCATGATCATCGGAACTTTGGTATCCTGCACGCCGCGCAGCATCCCAAGAGCCATCACCTGCCCTGCGTCCACGGCCTGAAACAGCGCAGCCAGCGCCAACAAAACGGCGCCCGCCGCAAGGATTTCGAGGCGATCCGGATCGTTCGGGTCGATAAACGCGCCGATTAGAGGTTCAGGAAAAACAAGGAAAACGAATATCGTAACACAGACCGCAATCGCCGACAGGACCAGCGCGGCCTGACAAGCCAGCCGCAGCATGACCGCGTCCGAGCGCCCCCATGCCCGCCCTGCGCGCACCGTGATAGCCTGACTGAGGCCGAGGTGGATCATGAAGGTAATCGAGGCTATCTGAAGCGCGATACCGTGGGCCGCCAGAGCGATCGTGCCGACCCACCCCATCATAACAGAAGCGATAGCGAACAGCCCCACTTCGGACAAAAGCGTGATGCCAATGGGCCAGCCAAGGTGGAACACCCGCGACATCGCCTCCCAATCGGGGCGTTGGAAATTCTGGAAAAGCGTATGTTGCGGCGTCTTTACAAGCGCATAGACGACAAGGATCACAACGCTCAAGATGTGGCCGATGACAGAAGCGATGGCTGCGCCAACGACGCCAAGTTCGGGCGCACCCCAGTTCCCAAAGATCAACGCATAGTTTATCGCAATGTTCAGAACGAGCGTAGCCAAGGTGGCCAAAAGCACGATGCGCGTCAGTTCAAGCGCCGACAGATAACTGCGCATGACCATGACAATCAGCGCGGGAAGGATGCCGAAACCCGCGTAGGCCATGTAGAGGCCGCCCAATTCACTCACATCCGGCGCCTGCCCGATGGCGAGAAAAAACGCCTCGAAAAACAAAAAGAGAGGGATCACCGCAATGCCGAAGGCAATAGACAGCCAAAGCCCCATGCGTGTTACACGGCGGACTTGTCTGTCATCTTCCGTACCGGCCGCTCGGGCAACCAATGGCATGACTCCGATAGCGAATCCTGCGCCAACGAGAAAAATCGTGAAATAGATCGGGCTCGCCAAAGAAACAGCGGCAAGCGCCACGACGTCATACCAGCCAAGCATCAGCACATCGGTCGTCTGGATCGCGACCTGCGCCAACTGGCTTGCGACCAGCGGCATGCCAAGCGTCCACAAAGCGCGTGCTTGTCCCCCAAACGTGGGGTTTGGAGTGGCCATTTTGGATGTATCCGACATGCACCCCGCATACTCTTTGACCGCGCGGCGGGCAATTTCATTCTTTTCGCCGATATTCGGGTGTTTTTCGGGAATCGCGCGGGCATAGTGGCACAAACAAATAAACGGCGGGTAAATGACAGATCACATTTCCAAACCGAGTGGCCGGCACGGCGGATCGGTGCTTATCGAGGCCTTGACGCAGCAGGGTGTTGAGCGCGTTTTTTGCGTGCCGGGCGAAAGTTTTCTGGCAGCGTTGGACGGGTTGTACGACAGCGAGATTGACGTGGTCGTGAACCGGCAAGAAGGCGGCTCGGCGATGATGGCAGAGGCCGACGGAAAATTGACCGGCAGGCCGGGTGTGGCCTTTGTCACAAGGGGTCCGGGGGCCACCAACGCGGCAGCGGGGGTGCATATTGCGTTCCAAGACTCGACGCCGATGGTATTGTTTGTCGGCCAAGTCGCGAGCGATCAGCGCGACCGCGAGGCATTTCAGGAGGTCGACTATCGGGCGATGTTTGGACCCTTGGCCAAATGGGTTGCCGAGATCGATCGCACAGACCGCATCCCCGAATATGTCAGCCGTGCATTTCATACCGCGATGTCAGGGCGGCCCGGTCCGGTGGTTCTCGCTTTGCCGGAAGACGTGCTTTCGGCCCCCTGCGCGGCGGACGTTTTGCCAAAAGCAGAAGCCGTCGGACAGGGCGCGTCAACTGCCGATATCCATCGTATTATCAGAGATTTGCAGGGCTCCTCTAAACCATTTCTTATTGTCGGCGGAGGCGGTTGGGACGCGGAGGCTCGTGTGGCCTTGGGGAACTTTGCCGAGGCGATGCAGGTGCCTGTCGGGACGTCTTTTCGCTGTCAGGACTACATCGACAACCGCCATCCGAACTATGCCGGAGACGTTGGTATTGCCATAAGTCCGACCCTTGCGGCGCGTATTCGTGCGGCGGACCAACTGGTTGTGCTGGGCGCGCGGCTTGGGGAGATGACGACAGGCGGATACACTTTGATTGATGCGCCGATGCCGACACAGAGGCTGACGCATGTGCATAGCGACTCAGATGAGTTGGGGCGGGTCTATTGGCCGGCGCATGCTATT
>NZ_CALJXO010000373.1:0-32933 GCF_937988555.1 uncultured Boseongicola sp.
GCGTTGCGGTCCCAGACCTGCATACGATCAAGGCCGAGCCACTTGCGTTTGAGTTCGTAGTAACGGTGCGACAGCTTTGGGTAGGCTTCGACGACGGCGTCGCGCAGCGCCTGCACCACTTCAGGTTCGACGTGGTTCGACAGGTGGCGACCGGTTTGTGGAGTGGGCATGCCACGCCAGCGGTCCTCGATTTCCTTCTCTTTGGCGAGCGTATTGTGGACGCGGGCGAAGAGCTTGACGTTGTCGCCAAACACACGGGCAACTTCGCGTGAGGCCGTTTCGCGGGTGTCGCGGTTTTGATCAGTGAGGTCGTTGAGGGTTGCCTCAAGACCGCGGGTCTCGTCGCCGATGTGGAATTCGAGGCCCGCGATGGTTTCGTCAAAAAGGCGATTCCACGCGGAAGCACCGACGGAGGACTGGTCATGGAGAAATTTCTCGAGTTCGTCGGACAGTTGGTACGGGCGCATGGTGCGCATGCGGTCAAAAATTGGCTTGAAGCGCGCAAGATCGGCGTTTTCGCCGAACAAGGCGTCGAGGGCAGTGTCGTCGATGCGGTTGATCTCGAGGGAGAAGAACACAAGCGGCGTTGTATAGGCGGTGATTTTGTCTTGGGCGTCGGACAAAGCCTTGGCGCGGTTAGCATCGGTGGTGATCTGATAATAACGCAGGCCGATGAAGGACATGATGCGCCCTGCAATCATGTCGATCTTCTCGTAGCGAAGGACACAGTCAAGCATACCGGGTGCGTCGAGAGTTGCGAGCTTGCCGTCAAAGTCCGACGCAAATGAGGCGCAAGCCTCTTCCAGCCAGTCGAGGTCGCGCTTCAGCTCCGTCGCATCAGGACTTTCGTAAAGATCGGAGAGGTCCCACTCGGGGAGATCCCCGAGATTTCGGGCGCCGGTGGCGTTGACGTCGAAAGCGGGGCGAGGCGTGAATTGCATGGATGGCTCCGTTCAATAAGGCTTTGATCTCAGATAGGGGCTGAAGCGTCGGATCGGAAGGCGAAATCTGCCTTTAAAGAATGTAATCACACATAGGCGTCCAACATCGTCTTCAGATCGGCGAGTGTATTGGCCTCAGTCGCTGGTTTGTCTTTGCGCCAGCGCGCCATACGCGGGAAGCGCAGAGCAACACCAGATTTGTGACGCGGGCTTTTGGCGATACCCTCGAAGGCGATCTCAAAGACATGCTCGGCTTTCACTGATCGAACCGGCCCGAAACGGTCGACTGTGTTTTTACGCACCCAAGCCGAAATCTCGCGAAATTCGGCATCGGTCAGACCGGAGTAGGCTTTTGCAAATGGCACAAGGGTGGCGCCATCCCAGACCGCGAAGGTGAAGTCAGTGAACAGGTTGGCGCGGCGACCATGGCCCGCTTGAGCGTAGATCATCACTGCGTCGATCACGAGCGGGTCTACTTTCCATTTCCACCAATCGCCTTTGCGGCGTCCATCCCGGTACGGGCTGTCTTTGCGTTTGAGCATGACACCTTCGGCGGCGATCTCGCGGGAACGGGCGCGGTCGGCCGCGAGGTCGCCCCAAGTTATGAATTCGAGCAGCGGTGAGAGGCGCAGAGGGGCTTCGGGCGGGGCCTTCGCGACCAGCGCGTCGAGATGCGCCCGGCGGTGGGTGAACGGCAGTGCGCGGATGTCATTGCCTTCGTGTTCAAGAAGATCGTACGCGCGCAGGATAACGGGCGCATCCTTAAGGAGTTTTGCTGGCACGGTCTTGCGCCCGATGCGCTTTTGAAGGGCGGCGAAGGGCATTGGTCTGTCGTCTTTCCAAGCGAGGACCTCGCCGTCAATGACCGTCCCTGGCGGTAGGAAGTCGGCGAGCATCGCGAATTCCGGGAAACGATCGGTCATCAGTTCTTCCCCCCGTGACCAAAGGTGGTGGGCTCCGCCGCGTAGGACCAACTGTCCCCGGATACCGTCCCATTTGTGTTCGGCCGACCATGCAGCCGGGTCGCCAAGGTCGTCCGGCGCTGTATCGAGGGGGTAGGCAAGGTAGAACGGATAAGGTTTGGACAGATCGGCCTCCGGGTTTGGGGCCAAGATCAGATCGTTGAATGTCGTGTCGTCGGGCGTCCATTTTCCCATCAGACGGTGGGCAAGCTCGGGTTCTTCGATGCCCGTTGCCTGTGAAAGGGCTCGGGTCATCAGCTTTTGGCTCACCCCTATCCGAAAGCCACCCGTTATGATTTTGTTGAAGATGAAGCGCTCGGGCGTGTCGAGCTGATCCCAGGCGTTGAGGATGTGGGTTTTGCGTCCGTCTTCCTCAAGCGCGGCAAGGCTGCGGATCTCGTTGACCCATTCTGTGAGGGTTCGGTAAGATGATCCCTTTGGGGCGGGCAGGACCAATGCGATGGTCTCGGCTAGATCGCCGACGATCGGATAGCTTTCCTCAAACAACCAAAGCGGAATGCCGGCCTGTTCGGCGGCCCATTCCCGCAGGCGGTTGGCTGTGACGGTGCGTTTGGGGCGGCGACCAGACATCAGAGCGATTGTCCAAAGCCGATCCGTGTCTGACGCACCCGCAAGGTAGTCTGCCAGCGCGGACACTTTCTCGGTCGTACGCGTGGTCTGATCAAGGGCAGAAAACAGAGAAGCAAATCGTTTCATGATCGGGCAAACCAAAGCCCCCCGCCCGTGGAATAGGGGGCGAAGCAGGGCATGTGTCGGGGCGCGTGAACCATGAAAGGGAGTATAGCACGCGCGCGCCGGGGGTCACATGCGAGTGATGCCAGTCAGATGGGCGATCCTGTGCAACTCACCCTGGGCGTTCACACAGGGGCCGCGAAAGCTTTCGGGTCACGTCGCCTTCTGTGAGGCCGATATCGCACAGGATATGGTCGCCCAGCTCCAACAAGGCGGTCAGCCTGCGGCGTTCGCGTCGCGCACGGATGCGGACGGTTAGCCTGTTCGCCAGATCACCAAGCGGGGAGACCGTGGCTTTGGCGCCTTGGATATTCACAGGATAAAATCATGCAATATGCCGCTGGCAAGCATTGCGTCTTTTATCCTCGGTATCATTTGGTGTGATCGACGAAGTCGCGTTACAAAGTGCTGCCTGGCGATATCTGGCTGCGGGTGCGTGACATCATCCGGCAGGTCTGCAACGAAAACGACGTCGATATTCTCCGCGGCGTCCTGTCGAGCGACCATGTGCATATGTTCGTGTCGGTGCCACCGAAACTGGCGGTGAGCGACCTTATGCGGCTGATGAAAGGGCGCTGGTCGCACAAGGTGCAGTGGGAATTTCCGCAATTAAAGAAACGCTCCTGGGGCTGCCACTTTTGGGGCAGGGGGTACTTTTCAACCAGCAACGGTGCCATCGCCGAAGACATCGGACTGCAGTACCTCAGAAATTACATTTCTGACCCTACCGACGCCAGTCGGTAGCCGTTCAGTCAGGAAAAATTGAGCTCGACGTCACGAGACGTCTCCCCAAATCATCGATCAAATTCCCATGAACGGCTGCGCGATGCGCGCGATCAGACGACGGAAGCGCAGGGGCGCATCTGTTGCTGCCAGGCAAATGCAATCTTCGCCATCCTCTGCAATCGGCGTATGATGCAGGTCCTCGTCCGCAATTTCGATGTCGCCGCGACCGAACCGACCGTCGTCATCGCGGAAAGCACCCTTTAAAACCAGAGTCAGTTCCGTGCCATTATGACCGTGGTCGGGCATAGCGGCGCCAGCTGGAATCTTGAGCAGGCGGACAGTTGCTTGGCTCGAGGTTTTCAGAACGACCTGCTTCACGCCCCCGCCCAGATTACGCCAGGAGACCTTATCAAGATCGCCTCCGACGTAGTCTTGGAGAGGTTTCGGAAGAACTGCAGCCTTCGGTGGGGCCACGGTTTTTGGAACAGCAGGGATTTCTGCGATACGCTCGAAGGTCGCTTCAAGAGCAGTGGCGGTCATCTCAACGGCCGCGTCCTCGTCAATCAGGACGCCACCAATAGCGTCAAAACTTTCAAGCCGCGCCCGACACTCGTCGCAGAGCGAAATATGCGTTGCGACCACAAGGCTAAACGCCTCGGGCAGATTGCCTGACGCATAGCCCATCAGAAGGCCATCGTTGAGGTGGTGTTTGATTTGTTTCATATCGCTTCTCATTTCATCGTGTGGCGCAGTCGTTCCATCGCCAATCTTATTCTCGATTTTATCGTTCCAAGTGGTAGGCCTGTTTGGTCTGCAATCTCGCTGTGGCTTAAATCGCCGAAGTAGGCCTGCTCGATCAAAAGTCTCTGTTTGTCGGGTAATTCAGCGACAGCTTTCGCCAGTTTTTCGGTTTCCTGTTGCAGTACGAGCACATCAGCCTGATTGGGTTCCGCTTCAGGACCCCAAGGCAAATCTTCAGGTTCAGGCCGCCTTTGCTTTCGGAGCGCGTCTATCTTTTTGTTTCGCGCGATCGTAAAAATCCAAGTTGCGACACTGGCGCGGCTTGGATCGAACAAATGAGCCTTCTGCCAAAGCGTGGCCATCACTTCTTGCGTACAGTCCTCCGCCAGAGATTCGCCCGAGCCACCTTTCATCAAAAACGACTTAACCCGTGGGGCAAAGTGCGCAAATATCTTGGCAAACGACTCCCTGTCCTGATCCATATGGATCCGCCGGACAAGCGCAGGCCAATCGTGATCTTGTTCGGTAACCTTCATATTCGTACGACGCCGCCCTTTAGATGCCGTCCTTTCGACGCCAACGTTATAGGGCGGCGGTGGATGAATTGCATCAAATACTCTGAAAGCGGTGACGTTTTGCATCTACTTCGTTTACGGGTGTCGTCACCAACTGGATCAAAAAAGCTTAGCACAGCGAAAGTTTAATCTGAGAGCCGGTTTGTTGCGTAAAGAGTAGTGTATTGAGGACGGGAGACAAGGAATGCCATTCGAAGAGCGCAGCGCGGCTGTGAAGCGTATAGTTGTGATTGGTGGCGGCATTTCCGGGATGGGAGCGGCGTACCATTTGGCCGAGTCTCATCATGTAGTGCTCCTTGAATCAGCGCCGTGCCTGGGAGGTCATGCGCGCACTGTGTTCGCGGGTAAAAACGGAGATCAGCCGGTTGATACCGGGTTCATTGTCTTCAATCACCGCAATTATCCGCATCTGACAAAGCTGTTCGACGATCTTGATGTCCCGACGGCGCCGAGTGCCATGAGTTTTGGCGTTTCCACGCGTGGGGGTGCCTTGGAGTATGGGTTGGCCAGCGCAGATACGATTTTTGCTCAACGCTCAAATGTTCTGCGGCCTCAGTTTCTGCGCATGATCCGGGATATTTTGTGTTTCAATGCGAAAGCCGATGAGGTTGCCACGCCTGATATGACAATCGGAGCGCTGATCGCTAAATTGGGCTTGGGGTCTTGGTTTAAGGACTATTATCTGACGCCGTTTTCGGGTGCGATCTGGTCCACGCCCACGGCGCATATTCTGGATTTCCCGGCGCGTGCAATGATCGAATTTTTCAAGAATCACGGGCTGTTAGGCTATTATGGCGACCCCAAATGGCATACGGTTCAAGGCGGTTCCATTGAATATGTCACGCGGCTTGGTCGCGCCTTGGAGTCGCGCGGCGTAGACGTCCGGGTGGCGGCATCCGTCAAGAGCGTGCGGCGCTCGGAGTTTGGCGTGGAAGTGCGGACAGAAGGCGCCGAGTGGGAGTCTTTCGACGAGGTGGTGTTTGCCACGCATTCCGACGACACGCTGGCCCTTTTGGCGGACCCGACGCAGGCCGAGCGATCAACTCTCGGTGCGATCCGGTATCAGTCGAACAAGGCTGTTTTGCATTGCGATCCATCCGTTATGCCGGCGCGCAAGAAGGTTTGGTCGTCATGGTCTTATGTGGACACGGGCAAGTCGCCGGATGACCCGATTGATCTGAGCTATTGGATGAATTCGTTGCAACCAATCCCGCAGGATGACCCGATGTTTGTAACACTGAACAGAACGGCGCCAATCCGCGAGGAGCTAATCTATGATGAAGCTACTTTTCGGCACCCCGTTTATGATTTGGCGGCGTTTGACGCCCAAAGTACAATCCGCGCAATGAACGGACAAAACCGGACGTGGTTCTGTGGGGCGTGGATGAAGAATGGTTTTCACGAGGATGGCTTGGCGAGTGCGGTCGATGTCGTCGAGGCTTTGGCGGCACTTGGACAAACTGCCGTGGCCGCCGAGTGACCAGCGCCGTCGAATATATCAACGGACAAACCTTTCATGGTCGTAAGGGCGCAGTGGACAACGCGTTCCGGTATCGTGTGGACTACGTTCTGCTGGATGCCGAGGCGTCGGTGCGCGCGCCGTTCTTGTTCTCGCGCAATCGGCCCGGACGGGTGTCATTGCATGATGTGGATCACGGTGGGCAGCCGAAAGCTGGGCGAGGTTCGCTTTGGGTGCGTGAGGTTTTGGCCGAGGCGCGCGCTCCGTTTGCGATCGGGCGCATTGAGTTAATGGCACAGCCACGCGTCTTGGGGCACGTTTTCAACCCTGTGAGCTTCTGGCTTATTTACGACGAGAACAGTTCCCTCAAGACAGTGATCGCTGAGGTCACGAATACCTTCGGCGACAGGCATTCCTATCTTTGCCATCATGATGATTGGCGCGAAATCGGGCGTGAGGACACGCTTCAGTCGGAGAAGTGCTTGCATGTGTCGCCATTCCAGCCGGTTGAGGGTGGATACACATTTCGGTTTGATATCCGGCCCGACAAGATTGGAATCTGGATTGATTATACCGCTGGGAACGGCGGTTTATTGGCCACTTTGACCGGCGCGCGCGCGCCGCTAACGACGGCAGCCCTTGCGTGCGCGTTGCTACGGCGGCCCTTTGGGTCGCACCGGGTGCTTGGATTGATCCACTGGCAGGCATTGAAACTTTGGTGGAAAGGGGCGTCGTTCCGCGCGCGCCCAAAGCCTCCCGCTGAAGAGATCTCGCGATGAGCACGCGAGCAGACGGGCTTCCGGCCTATGCGATCTTTGCGGCGACCCTCGCAGCAGCGGGATTACCAATATACATTCACGCGCCGAAGTACTTCGTGGACGAATATGGGGTTAGCCTAGCAGCATTGGGAGTAATTTTGTTTGGCTTGCGATTGCTTGATGTGGTGCAGGATCCGCTTCTGGGCTGGCTGAGCCGCCGGCTTGGAGCATGGCGGCGCGGATCAGTTGCTTTCGCGGGTGCGGTGATGGCGCTTGCAATGGTTGGATTGTTTGCCGTTGAACCGCCGATTGCACCGGCGGCATGGTTTGCGATTACCCTGGCATTGTTGTTTTCCGCATTTAGCTATCTCACGATCACATTCTATGCGCAGGGCGTGCAGAAAGCAGGTACAATGCGTGGCGGTGACGGCCATGTGCGCCTGGCAACCTGGCGCGAGTCCGGGGCGTTGCTTGGCGTTTCGATGGCGGCGGTTTTGCCGGTTGCGCTCGTGTCTTTGACCGATGCTCCATTTGCAGTCTTTGCCGTAATCTTTGCGATTTCTGTTGGATTTGCCGTGCTTGCCATGCGCGGAGAATGGCGTGCAGGGGGTGTGGTCGAGGGTGTCGGATTTCGTCCGATCCTGGGCGATCCACTTGCGCGACGCTTGTTGTTGATCGCCCTTCTGAACGCCACTCCGGTTGCCGTGACCTCGACATTATTCTTGTTTTTCGTCGAGAGCCGCCTAGATGCAGTCGGGTGGGAAGGTCCGCTCCTATTGCTATTTTTCCTTGCTGCAGCGGCTTCTGCCCCGGTTTGGGGAAAGATTGCCGGACTGGTCGGCGCCAAGCGGGCACTGCTTGCCGGGATGGCGCTTGCCGTTGTGTCTTTTGGATTTGCGGCGTTTCTTGGGACTGGGGACACGGTGGCGTTTTCAGGGATCTGCATCGCGTCGGGAGCAGCACTTGGGGCCGATATGACATTGCTGCCCGCGATCTTTGCGCGCCGGATGTCGGAGATTGCGCCTGAGGCGGCCGAAGGTTTTGGCCTTTGGTCTTTCGTTACGAAGTTTACGCTCGCGTTTGCGGCAGTCACGCTTTTGCCGCTGCTTGAGGTCTCGGGGTTCGAACCGGGAACGACCGCGACCGCCTCAAAAGAGGCGCTGACGACTTTGACACTGATGTATGCCGTGTTGCCTTGTGTTTTGAAGCTTGTGGCAATGGCGCTTTTGGCCAGGACGCCCATCGAACACGTCTATGCGGGCGCGGCTATGCAGGAGACCTGACCCATGGACATATTTCTTGGCGTGGTACTTGGAGTTTCAATTATGTTCGCAGCCATGGCGGCACGGTCGCGATTTCTCGACTTCTCTGCGCAGTCGTCTGAGGACTACACGAACACCACACCTAATTTCGACATTCGCAAGCATCTGAATGGGCCGATCGCCTGCGAGGGCGTAATCTATGGTCCGACAGGGCGCGTGACCTCGCGTTTTGTTGCCGAATTTCATGCAGAGTGGGAGGGCAATGAGGGCCGGATGACTGAGCACTTTCGGTATGACAGTGGCGTCGTGCAGGACCGTGAATGGCGTCTCTCGCTGTCTGACACAGGTAAAATTCGTGCCGAAGCTGCTGACCTTGTGGGCGTTGGTAACGGTCAGCAGATGGGATCGGGCGTTTGCCTTAACTACACCATCCGCTTGCCCGAAAGTGCCGGTGGACATGCGGTTGATGTCCTGGATTGGATGTATCTGGTCGGGAATGGTACGATTATCAATCGAAGCCAGTTCCGCAAATTTGGATTTAAGGTTGGAGAGCTGGTGGCTACACTGCGCCCGCTTGAAGTGAACAATATGGATGGGCAGGAAGACGTGGCATGAGAACTTGGAACGGTAAGCGGTATTGGATCGTGGGGGCGTCGGCTGGATTGGGGCGCGAAGTCGCGCGCCAGATAAGCCAGATGGGTGCCGAAGTGATCCTGAGTGCGCGCAGCGAGGATGATCTGAAGGCGCTGGCGGAGGAATTGTCTGGGAAATCAACCGTGGTGCCGGTTGATATCGCTGACGGCGAAAGCGTAGCACGGGCCGCTGAAGCTGCGGGCGAAATTGATGGATTGGTTTTGCTTGCGGGGGTTTACTGGTCATTTGGCTCGGCTGCTTGGGAACCCGAGAACGCAGTTCGGATGGTGGATGTCAACTTGACGGGCGCGTTTCGCGTCTTAGGACACGTCGTGCCGAAAATGGTCGAGCGGGACTCGGGCCATATCGTGTTTACCGGGTCCTTGTCGGGTTTTCGGGGTCTGCCAAACGCGGTCGGCTATGGGGCGTCAAAAGCGGGTCTGATGTCGCTTGCCGAGACTATGTATGCGGATTTGCGGAAAACTGGCGTTCAGGTGCAATTGATAAATCCGGGCTTTGTGAAAACGCGTCTGACCGACAAGAACGAATACAAGATGCCGTTTATCATGGAGCCCGAGTATGCCGCGCGCGAGTTTGTGGACCATATGGGGACGGATCGCTTTGCCAAAAATTACCCGACTGTGTTCAGCTCGATGATCCGCTTTACACAGTTCTTACCGAACTGGCTGTACTATCGCCTGTTCGGCTAGAGTGCTTTAAAATCCGAGGCGGTCACGCAGCGAAAACCACGTCATACCAAGCGCCAACAGGGGCGTGCGTGCAATTCGGCCGCCGGGAAAACTGTTTGTTGGGAGCTGAGACATGAGGTCAAAACGGCCGGCGTGACCTGCGATGGCCTCGGCGACTATCTTGCCGGTGAGGCCAGTAATTGCGACGCCGTGGCCGGAAAACCCCCCCGCTGCGATCACGCCGGGCGCAACTTCCCGAAGCATGGGCAGGCGCGTCATCGTGATGCCAAGTGTTCCGCCCCAATGGTAGTCGATTTTAACGCCGTCCAGCTGCGGGAACAGCTTCAGCATACGGTTGCGGAGTGCCCCGACGATGTCGGACGGGAAGCCAAGAGTATAGCTCTCGCGACCACCGAATAGCAGGCGGCTGTCTTCGCTAAGCCTGAAATAGTTGACCACGAACTGGTCATCGGCAACGGCGATGTCTTTGGTCAGAACATCTTTGGCGCGATCGCCAAGCGGTTCTGTCGCCGCGATAAATGAGTTGATCGGCATGACGCGCGATGAGATCTGGGGGTTCAGATCGGGGAGGTAGCCGTTTCCTGCGAGGACCACATGATCGGCGTGGATAGTGCCGTGGCTCGTACGGACCTCGCCTGATTTGACGCCAATTGCTTCCGTGCGCTCGAAGATGCGCGCGCCCGCGGCCTCGGCACCGCGCGCAAGGCCAAGGACGTAGCGCAGAGGGTGTATGTGCCCCGCGTCCCAATCGAGAAGGCCGCCGCGATAAACCGTTGTCTTGCACACGTCCTGGACGGCATCGCGGTCGAGATATTCGGTTTCGTAGTTGTAGGTCTCCTGAAGCCAGTTGCCGTAGGTCTGCGCGTCTTTGGCGCCGGATTGAGACCACTCGCCTTGGAAGACGCCGGCGCGGTAATTTGCCTCTGGGGCGTGGTCGGCGGCGAGCGAGCGGGTGAGGGACTTGGCTTCAACCGTGAGGTCCCAAAGTTGGCGTGCGGTGTCTGAACCAAGGCGTTTCGCTAGCCACATCTGGTTCTTGTTCCAGCCGGTTCCGACTTGTCCCCCGTTTCTGCCAGACGCGCCAAAGCCGACGCGATGGGCCTCGACCACCACAACACTGAGACCTTTTTGCGCGGCGTGGAGTGCGGTCGAAAGGCCGGTATATCCTGCCCCAATAACCACGACGTCAGTGCGGATGTCGCCCGCAAGGCTTGGCCGTTCCGGGCCAAGGTCGGCGGTCGCCGCGTACCAGCTTTGGGGATACGTGCCAGGCTTATCGTTGCGATAAAGCGGGTTCATGCGGGTGAGACCGGAATGCTGTGAGGGCAAAATAAGTAGTCGATTGGGCTGTCTGCCTCTTAGACGTTCAAAAGGAGGTGTTCGCGTTCCCATGGGCTGATGACCTGGAGGAATTCTTCGTACTCGGTCAGCTTAACGATTTCGTAGACCTTGCAGAACTCCTCACCCAAGGCCTCCCGGAGAGACGTTGCGGCCGCGAACCCGTCGAAAGCGGCATAGATGCCGCGGGGGATTTCCTCCTCGGCGTCGTAGGCGTCGCCCTTGAATTCGTCTTTTGGTGTGCTGCCTTCAACCATGCCGAGATAGCCGCAGGCGAGTGATGCCGCAATGCCAAGATAGGGGTTGCAGTCCATACCCGGCAGGCGGTTTTCGACGCGACGGGCCTGCGGATCCGAGACTGGAACGCGTATGGCAGTGGTTCTGTTGTCGCGCGCCCATTCGAGGTTAATCGGGGCGGCGTTGTCTTTGACGTAGCGGCGGAATGAGTTCACGTAGGGCGCAAAAAGAGGTGTTGCCGCCGGAACGTAGCGTTGCAGGCCTCCGATGAAGTGCATGAATGCGTCTGTTTCTTCGTCATTTTCGCCAGAGAAAATGTTCTTACCGGTTTCGGTTGAGACAACCGAGTGGTGGATGTGCATTGCCGAGCCGGGCTCAGTTTCGATGGGTTTGGCCATAAAGGTTGCAAAGCAGTCGTGGCGCAGGGCGGCTTCTCGGATCAGGCGCTTAAAGAAGAAGACCTCGTCAGCAAGCTTGACCGGGTCGCCGTGGCGCAAGTTGATTTCAAGTTGACCGGCACCGCCTTCCTGAGTGATACCGTCGATTTCCAGACCTTGGGCTTCGGCAAAGTCATAGATGTCATCAATGACCGGGCCAAATTCGTCCACGGCTGAGATCGAATAGGCCTGACGGGCCGCTGCGGGACGACCGGAACGGCCAACCATGGGCAGTATTTCTTTGCCGGGGTCGGTGTTGCGGGCAACAAGGTAGAACTCCATTTCTGGAGCCACTATCGGGCTCCAGCCGCGCGCGTTGTAGAGTTCGACCACGCGTTTCAGCACATTGCGCGGGGCGAACGGGACCGGTTCACCAGTTTTCAGCGCGGCATCGTGGATGACTTGCAGCGTCCAGTCGCCGGTCCACGGAGCAGCCGAGGCTGTAGACATATCTGGTGTCAGGACCATGTCCGGTTCAGTGAAACCTTCTTCACCTGCGGCTTCTCCCCAGCCACCCGTGATGGTCTGAAAGAAGATCGAGTTTGGCAAGTAGAACTGCTTCTGGGTCGCAAACTTCGACGCTGGCATGGCTTTGCCGCGCGCGATCCCTGAGAGGTCCGATATAATGCATTCGACCTCGTTGAGGCGGTGGTCTTCGACAAATTTGGCAGCATGTTCGGGGATTTGGTCCATCCAGTCAGCCATGGTCGGTTCCTTTAAAAAATGCCGCGATGCGGGATGCCATTTCCGAGTTATCGGTCGGCGCGTCCAGTTTCGTGCGGCTATCAGCGATGAGGTTGGAAGGGACAATACCCGGCGCGCGCAGATCCAGAAGCATTTCGACGTCGGAGCTTTGGAATTCGGGGTGAGGTTGTACGGATATCGCGCGGCCTTTGTAGGCCAGTACGGCATGCTTGCAGAAATCATTAGACGCGATTGTGCGGGCGTCAGGAGGAGGTGTCACGACTTGATCCTGATGCCACGCGTTCAAGGAGAGATTGCTGTCGTCTTGAAAGGCGTAGTCCACGTTTCCGACCGACCAGCCGTCTCGAAATTTTTCGACCAGTCCCCCAAGTGCCTGGGCCATGATTTGGTGGCCAAAGCAAATGCCAACAAGAGGAATGCCAGCGGCATATATTTTGCGGATGAAGTCTTCGAGTGGGGCGATGAATGGCAGATCGTCGTACACGCCGTGTTTTGAGCCGGAGATGAGCCACCCGTCGGCGTCTTCTGGCGATGCGGGGAACTCCATGTCGACAACGCTCCAGGTTTTGAAACGAAAGCCGTGACCCGCGAGCATTTCTGCGTAAAGCGTGCTGTAGTCGCGCAAGGGCGCGCCTTCGCGTTGCGCGAAGTGGCCGCTTTGTAGAATGCCGATCAGCATGAAACACCAGGAAAAAGAATTGGGTGGACCGTAGCTTTGGGTTTGATCACTCGCAAGAGAAATTTGATCAAATTATTTAAGCCGGTGATTGAAAAGAAAAACGCGCCCCCGGAGACCAGAGGCGCGTGAAAATTGTTCGCCAGAGCTTATTCGGCAGGTGATGTGCCTTTTCCCTTTTTGAGCGGTGCCCAGATGCGCTTGTTCGTGAGGTACAAAAGGACGCTGAGAATCGTGAGGAACAAAACGGCGATAAATCCCGCTTCTTTGCGGGCGTTCATCTTCGGTTCTGCCGTCCACATCAGAAAGGCCGAAACGTCTTGAGCCTGCTGTTCGATGGTCGCTTCGGTGCCGTCTTCGTACTCGACGTCATCGCCCCAAAGCGGGGGGCCCATCGAGAGATAGCCGCCGGAAAACGCCTCGTTCTCGTAAAGAACAGCGCCGGCCTCTTCTTTTTCTTCCCCGGTATAACCGACGAGAAGCGAGGTGATGTATTCTGCACCGCCCATGCCTCTGAAAAGTTGGCTGATGCCAAGTCCGTATGGTCCATGGAATCCCGCACGCTTCTTAGCCATCAGCGACAGATCTGGTGCGTTTTCAAGGCCAGACTCCGGGAAGTGGTCGGTCGGCAATGCTACACGAAAGTCGTCAATCTCGGCATCGAAAACCTCGTAAAATTCGGCATAAGCCCGGACCTGATCATCGGGAAGGTCAGGACCACCGGAATCACCGAGCGTGCGAAACGGTACATACTGCAAACCGTGACAGGCCGAGCAGATTTCAGTGTAAACCTGAAGACCACGCTGAAGTTGCATCTGGTCGTAGATGCCAAATGGTCCTTCAAATGAAAAGTCGTAGTCTTCTACATGGCCTGCGCCACCAGCAGCGTGTGCGCCGCCGCCAGCGGCGATGGCCAGTGCTGCGAGAGCGGAAAGAGTGATCTTACGGATCATGGGTAGTGTTCCTTTCATTCCGCCGGAGTGGCTTCGGCTGCGCCTGTGCCGCCGTTTGCCTTGGCTTTGTGGGCCTCGAAATCGGCTTCGATGGTCTCAGGCTGCGGCAACGGTTTCTCGATGACACCAAGGAGCGGCAGGATCACCAGGAAGTAGCCGAACCAATATGCCGACGCGATCAGTGACAACGACGCATATGGCTCTTCTGCTGGCATGGCGCCAAGCCACATCAGAAAGAAGAAATCCGCAACAAGAAGCCAGAACCACCATTTGAACATCGGACGATATTTGCCGGACCGAACGGAGGATGTGTCGAGCCAGGGAGCAAGCGCCATGACGATAATTGCGCCGAACATAGCGATCACACCGAAGAACTTGGCGTCGACAATGCCACCTGTCACCCAGTTCGCAATGATCACGACCCAGACGTCACCGGTGAAGGCGCGCAAGATTGCGTAAAACGGCAGGAAGTACCATTCGGGCACAATGTGGGTCGGCGTCACCAGCGGATTGGCTTCGATGTAGTTATCGGGGTGGCCGAGATAGTTTGGCATGAAACCGACAATTGCAAAGAAGATCGCAAGGATGACCGCCAATGCGAAAAGGTCCTTGATCACAAAGTAGGGCCAGAACGGGACCGTGTCTTTCTCTGCGTCCTCTTTTGAGGTGCGACGCACTTCAACGCCGGTCGGGTTGTTGTTGCCCGTGGTGTGGAAGGCCCAGATATGCACAACCACAAGGCCAACAATAAGGAATGGTAGCAGATAGTGCAGCGAGAAGAAGCGGTTCAGCGTGGCATTATCAACCGCCGGACCACCTTGCAGCCACGTCAGGATCGCATCACCCACCAAGGGGATCGCGCCGAACAGGCCGGTGATCACCGTGGCGCCCCAGAAGGACATCTGACCCCATGGAAGCACGTAGCCCATGAACGCTGTGCCCATCATCAGTACGAAGATCAGGATGCCGATGATCCATGTGACTTCGCGCGGCTCTTTGTAAGAACCGTAGTAGAGACCACGGAAAATGTGAGCATAGACTGCAATAAAGAACAGCGATCCGCCGTTCATATGCAGGTAGCGCAGCATGTGACCGCCGTTCACGTTGCGCATGATATGTTCGACGCTGGCGAAAGCCATGTCGACATGCGGCGTGTAGTGCATGGCAAGAGCGATGCCGGTCACGATTTGCATCGCAAGACAGAACGTCAGCACGATACCCCAAATCCACATCCAATTCAGGTTTTTGGGTGTGGGAATCATTAATGTATCATAAAGTAAACCAACAACTGGCAGACGGCGGTGAAGCCACTTTTCGCCCTTCGAATTCGGTTCGTAGTGGTCGTGAGGAATTCCGGCCATCTTTCTCTCCTTTATCCGAGGACGATTGTTGTTTCGTCTGCAAACTCTGCCGTAGGAACCAAAAGGTTCTCAGGCGCTGGGCCGCGACGGATGCGTCCGGACGTGTCGTAGTGTGAGCCGTGGCACGGGCAGAACCAGCCACCAAAGTCGCCAGCGTCGCCCAGTGGCACGCAGCCGAGATGGGTGCAGACGCCAATTTGAACGAGCCATTCACCGCTTTCGTCAAGGGCGCGGTTTTCATCCGTGGCGGGCACTTCGCCAAGGTTGTTATTACGGGCAATCGGATCGGGAAGATCAGAGACGTCAACTGCGCGTGCCGCCGCTATTTCTTCTTCGGTGCGGCGGCGAATGAACACCGGCTTTCCGAGCCATTTGACGGTCATCTGCGAGCCGGGCTCGAGCCCGGCTACATCAACGCGAACTGACGATAGGGCCTGAACGTCTGCTGACGGGTTCATTTGGTTGACCAGGGGCCAAACAGCGGCACCGACTGCGACAACACCTGCGCCACCTGTGGCGTAGTAAAGAAAGTCCCGGCGTGTGCCTTCGTGATCATCTGCGTGCGACACGAGTTTCTCCATTTATTTCGGGGCGTTTATGCCCAAAACATCCGGGCGGACAGAATCCGCCTGCCTGATGGGGCTATCTAGCGCTATGATTTGTAGTCGTCCAGCGGACAATCGACCGCACCTTCGTTAAAGAAAGGCAAATCTCTGCAAAGATTTGGCACGTTTTGCACCAAATCACGCCTGTCTATCGCATTTTGGGCGATCAGCGTCCCATTCAATGCATCCAGCGTAATCCCCTTTAGGTGTCTGAAGAGAGTTTGGTTACACGGGGACTGTCGCCTGCATTGCTTCGCGCTTCGCAAAACCTTCATACCAAGCGGCCAAAGATGAACGGTTTTCGCGCCAGTTGCGTCCGTTATGCCGCAAATCGAGATAGCCCAGCGCACAGCCCACGGAAATTTGGCCCATTGTCAGCGTCCCGTGAAGGTGGCTCATCCAGCGGTCCTCGAGCACGCTCAGCGCCCGGTCGATCTTGAGCCACTGGCCTTCCACCCAATCGTCAAAGCGTTTTTCTGCAGGGCGCAAGCGGCCTTCGTAGACCATCAGGAGTGCGGCATCGAGTATACCCTCGGCTGTCGCTTCAAGTGTCAGAACCTCAAAGAGGCGCGATTCCGGGTAGAAACCTCCACCAGCCATTTCGTCGAGGTAGCGGCAGATAACGCGGCTGTCATAAATCGCAGGTCCATCGTCCCTGAGCAGGGCCGGGATTTTGCCAAGCGGGTTGGCCGTAATGGTGTCGTCATTGGGAGCAAGCGGCGTTCCGCTGCCGGGAATGAAGGTGACCTGATCCAAAAGGCCGCTCTCGCGCAAAAGTACGTCGACTTTGCGCACATAGGGAGAGGTCGTGCTGTGGAAAAGCGTCATGGCCATCAGGTTCGTTCCTTTGTCTTCATGATCTGATTTGACCATGGGGATTGACGCATAATCCTGGCAGCAGGGCCTGCGATCATCAAGCAACGAGTGCGTCATGGTCCACCCCCTGGATGTGCTCAACCGTGAGCGTGCCTTCGGGGCGCGGCTCTGCAAAGCGGACTTCGGCGAATTGCTCGGTGCGGCCAACGTCAGGTGTTTCAACCAGGATTTTGAGAGTTTTCCCTATTTGAGCGCAGAGATGCTTTTGAGCAGCAACGCTGCCTGCCGCACGCAGGCGGGCGGCGCGATCTTTAATTATCCGACCATCCACTTGCGGCATCCGGGCAGCGGGTGTGCCAGGGCGGATCGAATAGGGAAAGACGTGGAGCCATGTCAGATCGCAGTCTGCAACCAGTTTGAGCGAGTTTTCAAACATAGCGTCGGTTTCCGTGGGGAAGCCCGCGATGATGTCCGCGCCGAAGGTCATTTCGGGACGAAGGCTTTTCGCTTCGGTGCAAAACGCGATGGCGTCATCGCGAAGGTGCCGGCGCTTCATGCGTTTCAGGATCATGTCATCGCCGGACTGAAGCGATAGGTGCAAATGGGGCATCAGGCGCGGCTCGGTTGCGATGGCTTCCATGAGGGCCGGATCGACTTCGATGGAATCAATCGAAGAGATGCGAAGGCGCGAAAGATCAGGGACCAACTTCAGTATGCGACGGACCAGATCACCAAGTTTTGGTGTTGCGGGAAGATCGGCACCCCAACTGGTCAGATCGACGCCCGTTAGCACAACTTCGTTGAAACCACGGTCTACAAGGCGCTTGATTTGATCAACCACGACACCGGCGGGAACTGAGCGGGAGTTTCCGCGACCAAAGGGGATGATGCAAAAGGTGCAGCGGTGGTCACAGCCGTTTTGAACCTGCACGTAGGCGCGATGGCGACCGAAGCCGTCAATCAGATGCCCTGCGGTTTCGGTGACGGACATAATGTCGTCGACCTGAACCCGTTCAGTCTCGCCAATGAAGTCGGCGGCGCGTTTCCAGGTATCAGGGGCCATTTTTTCGGTATTGCCAAGCACCAGATCGACTTCCGCCATATTGGCAAAGCGTTCCGGCTCGGTCTGTGCGGCGCATCCCGTCACGATCAATTTCGCGGTCGGGTTATCGCGGCGAAGACGGCGGATCTCTTTCTGGCTTTTGCGCACGGCTTCTGCGGTCACGGCACAGGTGTTGACGATCACCGCGTCAGAGAGACCGGCGGCGTCGACCATTTCGCGCATCGCCTCAGATTCGTAGGCGTTCAGCCGGCAGCCGAGCGTGGCAAAGATCGGGACTTTGCGGTCCATCTTAGGCCTCTTCCAAGAAATCTTGGGTCAGGAAACCCGAAAATACATGCGCAGTTGGGCCGGTCATCCAAACGCCATCGTCGCACATATCAATGCTGATTGCCCCCCCGTCGAGGTCGATTTTCACCTGACGACCGGTGAGGCCACGTCGAACCGCCGCGACGACGACGGCGCAGGAAGACGACCCAGACGCGAGAGTCACGCCGACGCCACGTTCCCAGACACGCATGCGCAGGTGGTCGGGTCCGATCAAGCTGACAAACTGGACGTTGGTACGTTCGGGGTAGAGAGGATGATGTTCGATTTTGGCACCGCGCCCTTCGAGGTCAACGGTGTCGGCATCGGCAACAAAGAATGTGCAATGGGGATTGCCCATGCCGGTTGCAACCGGGTCACCGTCAATCGGGAGGTGGAGTGTATCGGCCTGGTGGGCGAGCGGGATTGACTGCCAGTCCGTGAGAGGCAGGCCCATGTTAACGCGAGTGAGACCTTTTCCGACGTCCTCGCAGGGCAACAGGCCGCGCTCGGTCTGCAGCGTCAGGGACGAGACGTTTGTCTCTTCCATGATGTGGCGTGCAATGCACCGGGTGGCGTTTCCGCAAGCCGAAGACAGCGAGCCGTCCGCATTGAAAAAAGTGAGTTTTGCGGCCGCCTGAGCGCTGTTTTCGATCACCGCTAACTGGTCGAACCCGACGCCTGTGTGGCGGTTCCCGATTGCTCGCGCGATTGCAGCCGTAACCTCTGGCCCTCCGGAGCGGCGGTCAATCACGACGAAGTCGTTGCCAAGCCCGTGCATCTTCATGAACGGCAGGCCGGAGGGCTGAGTCTCGGAGGTCATTGCGCGCATATACGCCCGCTTTGCCGATCTGCAAAGGTGTGGAAGGGATTACCGTATTATTTCGGTGGCGAGGCGCAACTCTTTCGCGCGCTCTGATGAGACGATCCAGATGTCGTTGAACGGAACCTTGTAGGCGGCCTCGTTGACGGCCTCAAACCCAAAGCTTTTCCAGTACGGCCGGTCGACAGAGAGCCCGAATTCGAGGTCCTCGGCAGAATGGAGCCCAAGTTCGGCTTCTGCAGCGATCGAGCGTTCGTGCCCTGCGATGAAGATATCGACGCATGCCGAGATGCAGCTGAACAGAACGGCAGTATTGATTTTTTTGGCTGCAATCGTTCGGCCAATCTGATGTGCGGCCAGCAAGTCGCCACCAGGGCTCTGCGCAATGACCAGGCCGTCGATTTCAGTGTACTCGGCAAGCGATTGGAAGACATAGGACGTGTCCGGTGTAACTTCGCCGTCCAGCACAAGGATTTGGTCGCCATTTTCTAGGGTTTCGACAAAAAGATTACCACCAACCGCTTCAGCGCCGGGGCTGACAAGAAGCCCGTTCGGCGAGGCCCCGCATGCCGCGAGTCCAAGAAACATGGCTGTGGCAAGGTAGAACTTACGCATGATTTTCCTATCTGACGGGGGTCGGGTGTGAAGGTGTCTGCTTGACGGGGTTTGTGTCAAGGCGTCGCGCCGTCGCTTTGGGTAAGATCGTGGTCTATTTGCCCTTGACGCTCACCCGTGTGCCGTTTACGTCCGGCGGCCGAGTGGGCCGTTAGCTCAGTTGGTAGAGCAACTGACTTTTAATCAGTGGGTCGCAGGTTCGAATCCTGCACGGCTCACCACTGAATCTAAGTATTTTTCGTGATTTGCCAATGGCGTACGCGTCGTTTTTTGGTGATCTCGCTTACACGCCTGAGGTCTGTGTGGCGTGTAAGCGTTGGCTTTCTATGATCTGCGGCCCAGAGCGTGATCTGCACAATTGATCGCGTTAGTGTGGGTCAGTCCAGTCCAGCCGCCTAAGCATTGTGCCAGAAATCGTCTTTGACGATCCCTTCGAGGCTTCCCTCGGGCGTTTCGATGGACAGTGTCGTTCCGGGATCCCAGTGGGTCATGCGGACCATGCCGATCGCGACGGTACAGTCGAAATCCGGAGACCAAGCGGTTGATGTGATTTGACCGACTTTTTGCCCTTTCGCCATAATCGGCCACACACGGTCGCAAGCCGGTGCTCGGCCTTTGATTTCTATCGGGCGAATTTGGCGGATAGGTCCATCTTTGGCCACGCGCAGCAACGCGTCGCGGCCCATACAGCCGATAGCGGTTTGGGTGTTGCAAAATTTGCCGAGACCGCATTCGTGAGGTGTGTTGTCACGGGTCATGTCGTTGCCATAGCTCAAAAGACCGCCTTCAATCCGTTCGGCGGTATTGGGGCAACCGGCGCGGACGTTGAGGTCTTTTCCCGCTTCAAACAAGGCGTTCCAGATTGGCATGCCCCATTCTGCGCCCTCCACGTAGATCTCAAACCCGCCCTGTTTTGAATACCCGGAGCGCGCAATGATCACGTCCTGTCCTTCAAAAGTGAAGATACCGAAGCGGAAGAAGCGGAGATTTCGGATGTCTTCGCCAAAGACGCGGGCTGCAAGCTCGTCTGCTTTTGGCCCTTGGATGGCCAGAGGGCTGATATCGGGTTCATCGACAAGCACTTCAAAGCGATAGGCGTTGGCGATGCCTTTGACCCAGAGAAGCAGGTCAGAGTCCGCAATTGAGATCCAGTACCGATCTTCGCTGATTTTGACAGCGACAGGATCGTTTAACATGCCGCCGGTTTCGTCGACAATCGGCACGTAGAGACACTGCCCAGGAAGCATACCACGCAGGTCGCGCGGTGTGAGCGTTTGCATCAGCCGTGTAGCGTCGGGGCCGCGGAGCTCCACTTGGCGCTCGCAGGCGACATCCCAGACCTGAACGTATTTTTTCAAGTGGTGGTAGTCGGCGTCCAGGCTTTCAAAGAAAGCGGGAAGAAGCATGTGGTTATAGACGGTGTAAGCACCGACACCGGCGGCTTCGACACCATCAGAGAACGGTGTACGGCGGAGCCGCCGCGAGGGAGCGATGAGAGCCATTGAGGTGCTATCCTTCTGCGCGGGCCAGTTGGCGCAATTCGAATTTCTTTATTTTGCCGGTCGCGGTTTTGGGGAGTTCTCCAAAGACCACGGATTTTGGTGTTTTGAAGCCAGCGAGGTGGCCACGACAGAATGTGATGATGTCGTCGCCGCTTGGGTCGGTCCCGTCGCGAAGTTCGACATAGGCACAAGGGACTTCGCCCCACTTTGCATCAGGTTTGGCGACGACGGCTGCAGCTTGCACATCAGGGTGCCGGTAGAGGACAGCCTCTACTTCAACCGATGAGATATTCTCGCCGCCTGAAATGATCACATCCTTCAACCGGTCACGGATCTGCATGTAGCCGTTTTTGTGGACAACTGCTGCGTCTCCGGACCAGAACCAGCCGTCGACAAACGCCTCTGCGCTGGCCTCGTCGTCTTTGTAGTAGCCCTTCATAACCGTGTTGGCACGGATCGCGACTTCGCCTTGGCTTTCGCCGTCCATCGGCACCGGACGGCCGGTTTCGCGATCTATCACGGCGACATTCTCAACCATCGGAAAGGCAATGCCCTGATGGGCTTGAAGTTCCGCCTGTTCAGAAGGTTCCAGGCTATCCCAGTCTTCCTGCCAGAGACATTGGGAGATGTGACCGTAGGTTTCGGTCAAGCCATAGACTTGCATGACATCGAGACCCATCGCGCCGGTCTTCTCAAGAATGGCCGGGGGAGGCGGCGCCCCGGCGGTCATAACACGAATACGCGGTTTGTAGGGCTCTGTCGGCCCGTGCGGGCTCTCGGCGAGCATTTGCAAAACGATGGGTGCCGCGCCAAAATGCGTTATGGTTTCGGCTTGGATGGCTTCAAAGATGCGCTGGGGGACCGGGTCCCGCGTGAACACCATTTTCCCACCGACAAGCGGTAGCATCCAAGGGTGGCACCAGCCGTTGCAGTGAAACATTGGGACGATTGAAAGATACGACGCGTAGTGCGGCACTTGCCATGCGTTTACCGTGCCCATCGCCATAAGCGCCGCACCACGGTGGTGGTAGACGACACCTTTGGGCCGACCAGACGTGCCGGACGTATAATTCAGTGCGATGGCCTGCCATTCATCATCTGGCAGACCGTTCCCACTGAAAGCAGGGCTTTCGAGAAGCCGGTCGTAGTCAGACTCGCCAACAGTCCCTGCATCTGGCCCTTGCGCATCGCGGATTGTGACCAGCGGCAGTGTTTCGCCGAGAAAATCGAATGCTGCGTGGACAAGATTGCCGAGAGTGCTGTCAGCAATGACTAGTTTGGTTTCCGCGTGGCCGAAAATATATGCAATGGTTTCGGCTTCAAGCCTTGTATTGATTGTGTTCAGGACAGCGCCGATCATTGGAACTGCAAAGCTCAGTTCAAACAGTTCGGGGATGTTGGGGCAGATGACGGAAACGGTGTCGCCCTTGCCAAGCCCGCGCGCCTGCAAGCCTCCTGCGACGGCGTGGACACGCTCGGCGAAGGTGCGCCAATCATAACGCACATCGCCGTAGACGACTGCCGGGCGTGGGCCGTGGACAGCTGCGGCGCGGTTCAGATTTGAGATAGGCGAAAGTGGCACGTAGTTCGCCCTATTCGCCGTCCCTTTATTGTAGTGGGCTTGCATGACGTCTCCTCCTCCTCGAACAGACGCCTACTTTGGTCCGTGCCAGTCGATCTGGCAGATTTCTGCAGAGCGCCCTTCGAAGTCCCAAACACGCCCAAAGGCGCGCAAACGTCCCTGATTTGCCGTTGCGACCGTGATGTCCGCGCCCATCCAGTACTGAGTGTTGGTGATCACGAGGTCGTTCTCGGGATCTTTGCCCGCAACAGGAATGATTTCGCCCTTGATCCGTTTTCCAACAACAATCCGGCGTGTTTTACCTTCGTTTTCGTAGGTGATCGGTTGGCGTTCGTGGCCAAGCAGTTCCGACACCAGCACATTGAAGAGACCGGTCGTGCCGCGCGCTTTGCCAGACATGATCGTCACGATCGCTTCATAGGCTTCGTCGCTGGCGCGATCATCGATAAAAAGCGCAACCTTCCAGTTGCCACGAGCCATACGTTCGGGGATTTCGATCATGAGACCGACGTTCAGCCCGGCGATGTCGACATCTCCGTATTGGCCTTCGTCAATCCGGATACCACCCCATGTCTGGCAGTGGCCTTCGGTGGGGGGGTGTTGGCCAAGGGAGACAACGCAGGGGCAAAAGACCGTGCAGTTGCAGTTCAGGATCAATTCACCCTTTAGCGTCCAGGGGACGGTTCCGACTTCGCCATCCAATGCCATTCGCTCTCTCCCTTTAGAATCCTGAGACAGCCATAACTCCGGAGGCGCCCAGAAGGGCGAAACCGAGAGGCCGGCTCATCCAGCGCCCGATGTCGGGCAGCTTTTCAAGTGTCATTATCAGTGTTGCGAGGCCCATAAAGGCGAGGCTCATCACGCCCCCGACAAAGGCCAGGAGCATCAGTGCCCAGCAGCATCCAAGGCAGGTCGCACCAAGGCGAAGGCCCATTTTTAGGGGGCTTTCGCCCCAGTACTGCATAAAGAATGTCAGGGGTGCGCGGCACTTGCTGAGGCAAGCTTCTTTCAATTCGGAAAATTGGTAACCGCCGGCGATTGCTAAAAGAGCGACCGACAGCCAAATGGAACGACTGTCGCCAAAGCCACTGACCAGATCAAAGTGGAAGAGCGCCATTTGTAGACCTGCCGCAATAAAGGCAAAGCCAGCCCAAACAACGATGAAGCCCGATGCGAGCCCATAAAAGCTTGTCTCAGCAGATGTCTGCTTCAGGTCGTCGTAGGCGGCGAAGGCAGGAAGCACGGTTGGTAACATCATGGCGGTGGACATCAATAGCCACATCAGTGCGACCCGGCCATAGCCTGCAAGGTCGGGCGTGATGGTGCAAAGCGCAATCCAAAACTCGGCACCGAACAGCCGCGACGCCTCGCGAAGTTCGGGCGGGATCGCCATAGTGTACAGCGTGGCCCAAGACGCTAGGATTGCGCCAAAGAGCATTAACCAATGCGTCCCAATCATGGATCGAATGCGATCTGCGAACAAAGCCGTCTCCGAGTCAGCGGTTGCAAATTAAATGTCAGACTTTTAAATGTCTGACAAATGAAAATCGATCCTGACAGCAGCGCAGGCCTATCAGCCCAGATCGCGACGGCCATTCGTGACGCCATTATCTCTGGCGCACTTATCGTCGATGAGCGCCTTCCCTCTGAAGCGGAGCTTGCAGATCAGTTTGATGTTTCGCGACCAACAATCCGCGAAGCCTTAAAGCGTTTGGCGGCACAATCATTGATCCGAACTCAGCGTGGTGCGTTCGGAGGTGCTTTTGTGCGGCATTTGTCTTACGCAGATGCAAGGGAGCAGTTGGTCACGACGTCCACACTTCTTCTCAGCATGAACGACATCAGCTTTGACACGGCGTGCGAGGCCCGGTTCGCGCTGGAGCGCGCCTGTGCGCCGATGACCGCAGCGCGCCGCAAACCTGAGCAACTGGCGATCATGCGCAATGAAATCGCCCGTCAAGGCGACCCCGATCTGACCGACGAGGCGTTCTGTGCTTCCGACGTTGCGTTTCATCGTGCATTGGTCGATGGCGCTCAAAACCCTGTTTTGTCTTACCAGCTTTCCGGCTCCATCGAGGCCATGCAACCTTTGATGAATATGATCACCTTTACAGCGCGGTCCCGAGCGGAGATCGTTCAGATCCACACCGATATTTTGGTTGCCCTAAAGGATCGCGATGCCGAGCTTGCCATGACCATCCTTGAGCGACTTGAAGGCGTTACGAAACGGCTGGCGCACTCAGTAATGGATGCAAAAGTTTTGGCACACGAAGACAAAGCGCGCGCGGACACCTCGCATGTCAGTCGAAATAGGAGCTGAATGCGTTGCTGTGCAGACATCTGTGACGTGGTGACTTCGCTCCTAGCACAAGGTTAGAACGACATGGCTCTTGAGATTGATCCTTCCGACTTCAAAAATCTGGCTGTCTCTGTGCAAGACGAGGGCGTTTGTACAGTAACGTTGAACCGTCCGGCAAAGCGCAATGCTTTGGATATCGATACTATTGAAGAACTTATTCAATTCTTCTCACGAGCGCCGCGCGCAGGTGTGCGGGCCGTGGTTTTGGCTGGCGCCGGGGATCATTTTTGTGCCGGTCTCGATCTGATTGAGCACCACAATGCTGACCGGAGCCCTGCTGATTTCATGCATGTCTGCATGCGGTGGCATGAAGCCTTCAATAAGATGGAATACGGCGGCGTGCCAATTATTGCTGCGCTGCAAGGCGCGGTTGTTGGCGGTGGTCTGGAACTTGCAAGTGCGGCACATGTTCGTGTGATGGATGAAACCGCCTATGTTGCTCTTCCCGAAGGACAGAGGGGATTGTTCACCGGGGGTGGCGCCACGATCCGGGTGACCGACTTGGTAGGAAAAGCACGGACAATTGACATGATGCTCACCGGGCGGGTCTACCGCGGGCAAGAGGCTATAAACCTTGGCTTCGCGCAGTATCTCGTCGCGGGATCAAGTCATGATGTCGCTTTAGAACTCGCGAGAAAGGCAGCTGAAAATTTGCCTTTGTCGAACTTCGCAATTTGTTCTGCTGTGAGTCATATGCAAAATATGTCGGCCTTTGACGCCGCCTATGCCGAAGCTGTTTTGGCCGGTGTCGTGAACACGCAGCCCGAATCGCGTGCTCGCCTTGCAGCCTTCGCCGACAAGACGGCTGCACGGGTGCGACCCAAGGCTTGATTGCTTTAAAAGCCGAAAATGCTGGCATCTTGAAGGAGCGGACGCGCCCATCAGGCGGGCCAACTGCAACACAATGACCGATTCTGTGGATGCGAAGAAAGTCAACATTGATTGACCGAAAATCGCAGCCTCCCGGGGGAACTGTTGAGAGTCTTGCAAGAGAAGTGATACGGCGCCTAACCGAGCGCGATACAGAGTTTTCTGCCAAAGCCCCGACAGAGCAACAGATCGCACATCTTAGCCACGCATTATTGTCAAATCACGATCATGCCGGTGCGAGCTTCATTCAAGGGCATTGCCAAGTTGTTGGCCGCATGTCGTAGGGTGTTGCTGGTCTGTAAATTACGCCACCATCTCGATGGTGTATTCTGCCCAGAGGCTGAACGCGTCAGCTCGGGCGTGGCGGTATGAGTTTGCGGTGAGTTGAAATCGGCGGGGACGGAAAATCAGGTTGATCTGATCGTGAGCGGACAGAAATCTCTGAGCCTGCCGATGTGACTTGAACCGGCCGAATACCTTCTCGCGCTTGCGGGGAGGCCTGTGTGATCCTTCGATGGGGTTATTCAATCCCTTGTGGGCGCGGTGGTCAGCGTCCGACGCCACTGTTTTGATCGGCTTGAAATAGCTGCGCAACTTGTCGGTGATCACGACCCTCGGCTCGCCGAAACACTCGCGCAGCGAAACGCTTTTTTGCGCAAGCTATTCAAGCAATACAGGTGGCCGCGCGGTGTGATCACCGACAAGCTCGGCAGCTAACGTGCGGCTTTGAAAAGCCTCGCGCCCGGCATCGACCACCGCAGGCATAAGGGCTTAAACAACAGATCTGAAGGCTCGCATCGAACGACGCGGCGCCGAGAAAAGATCATGGCCTACTTCAATTTGCCCGGCCAAGCACAGCTCTCTTTGTCTGCCCACGATCAAGTCCAAACCGTATTTCGCCCTCGTCGCCACAAACTATCCGCCCCTGCCTATCGACACTCTCGCTCAGATGCTCACAGCATTTGGGACGACATCACGTGTGAGGTGAAGGCCGCTTGACCAGGGGTGCGGGGCTCCTTTTCGGCAAGAGCCGATAAGTTGACGATGCCGTTCAGCTCACGTCCCATCCACCGCGATCTGCACCCGCCTCATGACAGTGCCGGGCGTCGGCCCGATAACCGCATTGGCGTTTGCAGCGGCCATCGATGATCCGGCGCGTTTTAAGCGCTCGCGAGATGTTGGACCCTATCTCAGGCTGGTCCCCAAACGCCACCAGTCCGGCGAGGTGGATTACAGCGGCAGCATCTCAAAACGCGGGGACGTGCGGGTCCGAACGCTGCTTTATGAAGCCGCAAATGTGATGCTCACGCGATATGCAGCGCCGCTGAAGCTCAAGTCATGGGCTCTCGCCATCGGCCGACGCTCAACTATGAGAAAGGCGCGGGTCGCGCTGGCAAGGCGGCTCGCGATCATCCTGCATGCGATGATGCGCGATCAGACTGACTTCCAGACCGCATGACCAGAAACTGAACAACAACAGAGGATTCCTACATCACAGTTCCCATGCGGGACGACGCCCGAGGGAGAGCGTGGAACATGGCGGCTATTGTGTAGCGACAGTCAAACAACCAACTGATCGCGGTTTCAACATTGCCACTCCACACCCAGCCAACCCCATCATGAGCCAGCGCGCTCGAAGAGAACCAAGGCAACCTCAGACGCCAAACAGCCCGCAAAGCGGGATAGCATGTTGACAGATTAGAGAACAGAATAGGCTCGAAGCTGCCGTTCGCTGCGTATGCCTTCAATGTCCTTCCCGCTCTATTGGCATGATTTGGCGCAAATCCAAGCCATTGGCGCGAAAGCTTGAGAAAATTGCCGAGATAGTTTGGTTGGAAGGCAATAGGCAGCGCGTCGTTTAATCCACTATATGAACTGTCGTCGGATTGCCTATGTTACATCCAATTTGAAGCACAGGTTTAAAGGGGGCATTTTTTGATGACTGAGCACCGAGATCTGGAAACGCGTATCGCAATGGGGCGGGGTGACCTGCCCGCTGATCTGGTTCTGAAAGGTGGGCAGGTGTTCGATTTGGTCACTGGTGAAATGCTGACTGGAGACGTGGCAATTGCGGGTGAGACAATTGTGGGGACCGGGGCGCAGTACGACGGAACGCATGAAATTGATGTGAGCGGTCGGGTTCTTGTCCCCGGCTTTATCGATACGCATCTCCACATCGAAAGCTCGCTGATCACCCCCCTTGAGTTTGACCGCTGCGTGACGCCCCGAGGTGTTACAACTGCCATTTGCGACCCCCACGAGATTGCGAATGTGATTGGCTCGGAGGGTATTCGGTATTTCCAAACCGCATCTGAGCACACGTTGATGGATGTACGTGTGCAATTATCGTCGTGTGTCCCGTCAACTGAAATGGAGACTGCTGGCGCGCGGCTTGATGCGGAGGATATCGCGGCTCTTCGCGGTCATGCATCGGGTATTGGGCTCGCTGAATTTATGAATTACCCGGGCGTAATCCATCGGGATCCGGTGGCAATGGATAAGCTCCGCTTGTTCGAGGGCGGTCACATCGACGGCCATTGCCCGTTGTTATCCGGACGAGATCTGAACGCCTACGTGGCGGCGGGCATTCGAACCGAGCACGAGGCTACAAGCGCGGCGGAAGCGAAAGAGAAGTTGCAAAAGGGAATGCGGGTTCTGATCCGCGAAGGGTCGGTATCCAAGGACCTTCATGCGCTTCAACCGCTTCTGACGGAACGCACTGCGCCCTATATGTGCCTTTGTACCGATGATCGAAACCCGCTTGATATCGCAGAGCATGGCCATCTCGACTACATGATCCGCACGTTGATAGCGCTGGGCACTCCTGCGCTTGCGGCCTATCGCGCTGCAAGTCTGTCGGCCGCCGAGGCCTTCGGGTTGAAGGACAGAGGTTTGATTGCGCCGGGGTTGCGCGCTGACATTGTTGTTCTGGACAGTCTGGAAAGCTGTCGCGCGACGATGGTCTTTTGTGCCGGGCGCCTCGCAAATGCCGAAGCATTCGGCGAGCGTGACACGGTGCCAATTGTCGGACGTAACTCCGTGAAGGCACCCACTGTCGCACCCGCAGATTTTCGAGCTTCGGGTAATCGTGAACAGACGGATGTCATCGGCATCTTGGAAGGTAAGATCTTGACCGAGCATCTGACTGAAACCATTGCGATCACCGATGGGGACAAACGTCCCGATCCGAAACGCGATCTTGTGCGCATAGCCGTCATCGAACGGCACGGAAAAAATGGCAATATTGCTACGGGTTTTGTCCGCGGGTTTGGAATGAAATCCGGCGCCATTGCATCTACAGTGTGCCACGATCACCACAATATCGCCTGCGTCGGCGTTGACTACGCCGATATGGCACTGGCTTCGAACAGATTGAGCGCGTTGGAAGGCGGTTTCGTAGTTGTGCAAGATGGCGTGGTTCTTGCCGAACTTGCACTTCCGGTTGCTGGTTTGATGAGTTTGGACCCTTTCGAGAGTGTGCAAGATCAATTGGGTGCGCTTCGCGATGCTGCCAAAACGCTGGGTGTGATCTTGGAAGAGCCGTTCTTGCAGCTTGCGTTTCTTGCTCTGCCCGTGATTCCGGCGCTAAAAATTACGGATCGAGGCATGGTCGACGTGAACAAGTTCGAAATCATTTCTTGATTTTGTATCCGTGCTTGCGAACTTTTTTTAACCAAGATTACGCAGAGGTTTCCCTGGGGCTCCGCATCAAGCGTCACGGCCTCTTATTCGGGGAGTTCTTGCGTGCCACACCTGGTTATGGATCAGGTCCTCGATCGCGATAGCTTGTCCATGGGATGGCAATCGGTGCGAACCATCAACATCAATTGCCCTCCTGCACAATAACGGAGAACATTCCAATGATGCGTCTGGTACAGGAGCGGCCAGACGCTTTTGTCTTTCCAGTCGCCTAATGCAAAGCGGGGTGCCTTTGGGAAATTGCGGACGCTTTTAGCGTTCTAGCGATAGCGGCGCAGTGTTTCTCCAGGCTCAAGCTTGGGTGTAAGCTCGACCCGTTGTCCGCGTTCGGTTATCGTCCCATCGCTGCGGCCAGCAATGATCCGCGCCGCCTCGCGACCGATTTCTATACGCCCTGCGTCCATCGTCGCGAGCTTACGCGGCAGGCCATCCAATAGCTCGACTCCATTGAACCCCGCAAGGCCAATACTGCCGGGAACATCAATGCCGTGATCGAGACAATACAAAAGACCGCCTGCTCCGATCATGTCATTTGAATAGTAAAGAAAGTCGAGTTTTTCCGAGCGTTTAAGGATGGTTTCGGTCATTTCCCGGCCCTTCGCTAGCCCTGACCCACCAGAATAGAACTCCTGATCCATCACCTCGATGCCCTCTTTGGCAAGCGCTTCGGTAAACCCCTCAAACCGCTTACGCGCGCGGTGATCGAGGGGCATCTTCGTGCCTAGGAAGCCGATATTTTCGTAGCCGGATTTTACAATGGCGCGGGCCATTTCCCGTCCCGCGCGTCGGTGACTGATCCCGACTACCGCGTCGATCGGCTCGCCGTCGACATCCATGATTTCGACGACCGGCACACCGGCCGCGCGCAACATGGCCCGCGACGCATCGGAGTGTTCAAGTCCCGCGATAATGACGCCCGAAGGCCGCCAAGACAGCATTTCAAACAGCACTTCTTCTTCTTTTTCCGGCATATAGTTAGTGACGCCAACAACAGGCTGAAGGGGCGTGTCGTCGAGCACCTCGGAAATGCCTGTCATTACTTCAGGAAACACCATGTTGGACAGGCTTGGGATGATCACGGCGACAAGGTTTACACGGCTTGAGGCCAAGGCCCCCGCGATCTTGTTGGGCACATACCCTAATGTTTTCGCGGCTTTCAGAACCTTCTCGCGCGTGGCCGAAGATACATCTCCACGATTGCGCAAGACGCGGCTTACGGTCATTTCGCTGACGCCTGAGGCTTCAGAGACATCGCGGAGCGTCAGGGGGCGTCTAGGTGGGATTTCAATCTCATCTGACATGGGAATAATTTTCTTGTCTGTCATGGATTTAACTCACGGTACCTGCGCCGGCGCACAGCGATCGACATTGCGTTTCTATCGCTAAACTCTCTGATCTGGCGTGATTTGTCACGCGGCCATTTCAGCGACAAGGGACTTGAAGTGCAACGTTGGAATCGGGAGAAGGGGACGTGGCCCCGTGGCTCAACTGGATAGAGCAGCCCCCTCCTAAGGGGCAGGTTATTGGTTCGAATCCAATCGGGGTCACCAAAAACACCTTTAAAATATGGCTTATTTACTGGGCTTTGTGTCCGAGCTTGCGGAAACTCCCGAAGGAATGCGGACCGAATTCTGCTGAAATGGCGGAAATCTCGTACAAAACGTGTACAAAATCTGCATGTCTTTGCGCATCCTGAGGCCTTCCAATGAGCTGGCGGGTGGCAAACACATGCGCGGAACGGAAGTTCGGCAGCGCAACACGCAAGCAGATCATCATGTTCTTGGCCGACAAAGCGAGCGATGACGGTTCAGGCATCTGGTGTTCAAAGGGTACGATTCAGCGGCATACCGAGCTGGGCGAGACAACAGTCAAGCGAACCGTGCGCGAGTTCTTGAAGGAAGGCGTCCTAGTTGAGACAGGTGCGCGCACCTGTAAGAACGGCTTCACCGTCGTTTGCCGGATCGATCTGACCATGGTCGAGGCGCTGGAGCCGACGCTTGAACCCGAAATTGAGACGGGGTCCACAGTGGCCCCCGTTCAGACTGGCCCCGGTACGGGGGCCACTGTGGCCGGGGTACCGGGGCCACCACGGCCCCCAAACCATCCTAAAACCATCCATAAACCACCTACGCGCAAGCACGAGGCGGCGGAGGATTTAGAAGCTGAGAAGATTTTGGCAGCGTACCCGCCCGACCGACTGCGCGGCAAAGCCGCCTGCCTTGCCCAGATCGAAGAGGCCATGAAGGAAGGGATTGAACCGGAGGACCTATTGCAGGCCGTCCAAGCTTACGCCACCGACAGCGCAGGCTTCACCCGCTCCAAGGTCTGCTTTTCTGACACCTGGTTTCAGTCGCGGCGCTGGCAAGGATACATCGAGGATATCCGCGTCAAGCAGGAGGAAGCCCAAGCTGCAAGCGCAGATCACCATGCGCGGCTGGCCTGCTGGATCAGTGATCGCAGCCCCATGTGCAAACACATCACGGCCCCGCAAGTGACGGCGTTGCTTGCCTCAAAGTTGGTGACGCAGGCCCAAATCCAAGCTGCAGGCCTCGGATCATGACCGCAACCGATCCAACAGAATAGCAAACAGCAAGGCGACCCATGTCATACGCTGGCGCTGCTGACACGGGACCTTGCGAGGGGCGGCAAGCCTCCCCTTCGAACCCCATCGCCGCAGGCTGTGCCCGCACCAAAGAGCCGCTGACCGAGACCTTCGTCTTCCGGTGCACAGCGGCAGAGAAGGCCCAGTTGCGCGCCAAGGCCGAGGCTGCTGGCCTGCCCGCTGCGACCCTCCTGCGTGAAGCGCTTGGCCTGACCGCAGCGCGTCGTCGCAAGCCCATCCCTCGCGTTGACCCTGCGCTGGTGCTGGCCGTCGGGCGCATCGGCGGCAATCTCAACCAGATCGCTCGTTGGCTGAACCGCGCCATGCGAACAGACCGCACCGACCCTGATGCGCTCACAGTCGCCGGCCGCCTACTGACCATCGAACGCCAGCTTGCACAGATCGTCGAGGCCGCACGCCGATGCTGATCAAGTTCTTCCGGAACGGCAAAGGTGCGGGCGCGGGTCCGATCGGCTACCTCGTGGCGGACAAAGTGCTGGCCTATGACGGCAACCGCGACCCGATCCGCGACGCAGACGGCCAGCCGATGACGGTCACGCGTGAGCCTTTGCCTGAGGTGTTGCGCGGCAGTCCCGAGCGCACCGAAGCTCTGATCGACGCCAGCCGCCACCAGTGGACCCACCGCGCGTGTCAACGCCGGAGTAATTTTCCCCAAAAGTGCCGGAGTAAAATTCCCCACTTTGGCGGTTTCGGTTGTCAGCCGTTGATGTGACTTGCGGCTCCATTTTTTGGTGGGCGGCCACGTCGCTTAGGCGCGGGCGGGGGTGTTATGGGGGCGTTTGTGCGGGCGTGCTCGGGGATCAGGTCTGAGTGGGCGCGCAGCCGGTAGCTTGCCCCTTCGATCTG
>NZ_CALJXO010000374.1:0-24894 GCF_937988555.1 uncultured Boseongicola sp.
TATGAGTGGCGACTATGATTTAATACTTTCCCGTATCCCCCCCGATCTGGATGCGCGACAGTTTGAAATCTTCCAAGGTAGAGTTGAGACCGTAGAGTTCCTAGTCAGGCCCGGTCATCCCTTGTTGAAAATTGATCAGCCATCTTTGCAGGATTTGGACGGATACACTTGGGTCATCCAGCCAGCGGGAACACCGATGCGCCAAGCGGTTGAAGAAGCCTTCATCGCCCAGGCAATTGCGCTCCCGGAAGAGATCGTCAATACAACGTCCCTGCTCGTAATGATCGCCTATCTCCAGACGTCGGATTCGATCTCGCCCGTCTCAAGTGAAGTTGCGGATTTGATCCGCAAATCTGGGGCCGGCGGCATGAAAACGATCGCTGTTCGCCAATCCATAATTATCTCCCCCTATCACCTCATCCAGCGAAAATCGGGTAACACCAGCCCCCTGGCTCACCGTCTCCGCGATCTGGTCATCACCGCCTTGTCAGCAGGCTTGGCATAAATTCGGACCGTGAGAGTTAGTAACAGCCGGTGACTGGGTGCTGTCGGCGTTGTCACATTAACTTTTCCAAGTCAAAATATTGAAGTTTCTCAAAATGCGTGTTGCTGGATTTCAACCCACATTCCCCAAGTAATTCGCTAATTTTGCTGTCTCGAACGCCACAATTTCTATATATTTCATTGCATTACAGAAGATGAAGGACGGGTTTTTTGGGTCACCCAGAGGGTGCGGGTTCCGAGCGGGGTGATCGGGGGAATTTTGACCGCCGGGTGCGCTTAGAATTTCGCGGCACACAGCTCAGTTCGGATGGCGGCCTCTTGGTGGTGGGTGACCTGGATGACGCGCTCGGGCTGTCTGATCTTGCGTCGTGCGTGCTGTCTGACAACCGCGGGGGAAAGAACACGACACACCGGCTCGATGGCCAGTTCCGGGAATCGGTCTATGGCAGGCGAGCGGGCTACGAGGACGTCAACGACGCCGACCGGCTGGCCCTTGATCCGGTCATGCGCCAGATCGTGGGTGGCCCTGCTGTCGACACTCAAGCTGCGTCAGCCACGCAGATGGGTCGCTTCGAGACCGAGACGCTGGCCCTACCGGAGAACCGGGCGGCGCTGGCCGATCTGAACGGTCAGTGGATTGACCGGTTTCATGACCGCAATGAGCTGAAATTTATCACGCTGGACATGGACAGTTCGGTCAGCCCGACCCAAGGCGAGCAAGAGGGCACCGCTTGAAACGGGCATTTCGACTGCACCTGGTACCATCCGCTCTTTGTGTTCAACCAGTTCGGAATGCTGGAACGCTGCGCCCTGCGGCACGGCAACGTCCACAGCGCCGACGGCTGGCAGGATGTGCTCGACCCGGCAATCGCCCGCTACGCTGGCCGCAAGCTTGGTGGCCGCTTCTTGCAGCGCCGATGCCGCCTATGCCAGCCCCGCGATCTACGCAGAGCTTGAAGAGGCGGGCTACTTCTACGTCATCCGGCTGCCCGCCAATGCCGTCCTGCGCGAGAAGATCGTGCACCGGCTTACCCGGCCGGTCGGACGTCCTTCGCTGACCAAGGTCAAACGGTTCTTCGAAGACTTCCATTACCAGGCACAAAGCTGGGACGAGGAGCGCCGCGTCATCGCCAAGATCGAATGGCATCTGGGCGAGTTGTTCCCAAAGGTTGGCTTCATCGTCACCAACCTGCCGATGGAGCCGGAGTGCGTTACCCGCTTCTACAACCAACGTGGCACCGCTGAGCAGCACATCAAGGAAGCCAAAGCACGCCTTCTGCTGGATGAGGCTGTCGTGCAAGAGGTTCCATGACAACGAGGTGAGGCTACAGCCTCACGCACTGGCCTACAACCTGGCAACCATCCTGCGTTGCATCGAGCTGCCCGAAGCCATGGCCGACTGGTCGTTGACCAGCTTGCAGCTCAAGCTGATCAAGATCGGTGCCCGTGTGGTGCGTCACGCCCGCGCCATCACCTTCCAATTCGCCGAGGTCGCGGTGTGACCGGCCCAATGGTCAGGGCCATCCTTGCCGCCATTCACCGATTGCGGGTGCCGCCGTCATGTGCGTGACCTCGAAATTGGCGAAAACCGAACGAACGCGGCAAGACAGGTCCGTTCGCCGCGCTGCAAAACGTGGCCGAATGACCAAGGTGACGCGCATTCGCGGTCTGATCCGCCCACATTCGAGCGCTCTGACGATTGCAGTCGAGGCTGGGAGCCCAAAACACTTGATCTGGCGGCAAGATCAGACAAAATTGACGCCGAGCGGCAGGCCACTTGGGGAATGTCGGAATAACCAATTCTGGGGGAGAAAAGCCATGCCTATGTATCTGTTTCAACTATCCTATACTGCCGAAGCCGCAAAAGCGATGATCACCAGCCCAAGCGACCGCAAGGCCGCAGCGGCCAGTCTCGTCAATGCGCTCGGCGGTAAGCTGCATGAAATGTATTTCAGTTTTGGCGACTATGACGCCGTTTGTTTGATTGAAGGGCCCGATGACAAAATGATGGCCGCCGGGGCGATGGCGGTTGGGGCGGGCGGGTCAATATCCAAGGCCCATACGACCAAACTGATGTCGGTTGATGACGCGATGGCGGCGATGGCGATGGCCGGAAAAGCCGTCGGCGCTTATAAGCCGCCAGTCGGCTAATTGTGACCAAAGGGTGCGCGGTGGCCGCGCATCCGATTTGGGGTGGCATGGGGAGAGCCGGAGAGAAGGTCGAGCGGCTGGGCCGATAAACAGTCAAATCGGGAGCCACTTGGGGAATACGGGTTCACAGACTTAGCAGACTTCAAGCCCCATCAAAAAGACGAAATCTGCCGATTATTGAGTTAATGTGACAACGCCCTTTGATTGATTTGGCATCGTACTTATCCGGGTCACGCGTCTCTTCGCAGTCTGATTGGTGCCTTTGCGGCACCGCTGCATCCATGTGTCGGATTGGTTGTGGAGAGCCTTGCTTCGTCTTGCGCTTCTCGGTGCGCAGCAGCCATATTCGGCTTCATCTATTACCTGACAGGGCATGTTTACATGCCCGAGAGGGAACAGACCTCGTCCGGAAAGGACGATCCCGTTTGGTAAGGTTTTGGGTCGGCTTAAATCATTTGATACCCTCCACCTCTTCCGAACGGAATTCCGTATTTTCAGTCCACATGCGATGCAGCAGGACCGCCAGCTTGCGCGAGACAGCAACAACAGCGCGCCGTCGTCCTGCAAATGCTAGCATTTCTGGTTCTAGTTTTCGGTTCGCCAAGAGTCTAAAAAGTCCAGCTGGAAGCCGTTTCAAACTGCCCATAGGCAAGAACAGGATTTTCTAGGATTTGAGTTTTGAAACCGAAAATGTACATCACACCATCAAAGTATTCTCGTCCAGCTTTTGTGAATCATTCTCCGGAAACCCGCACAATCCGTCAGCTGTTCCCCAAATTGTCACCCAGGGCGATAATGAGTAGCATTTATGAAACGTAGTTTTGGCCTAACCACTGACATAAAAGGGAGGTTTTGGTAGCGGAGGAGGGACTTGAACCCCCGACACGCGGATTATGATTCCGCTGCTCTAACCACCTGAGCTACTCCGCCAAAAGCGAGGGCTAGGTAGAACCTTGTGCCAAAGCCGTCAAGAGCCCATCGCCGCCTTTCGCACTGAAAACTGTTCGCCCTTAAAGCACGCGCGACAAAAACGACCGCGTTCGTTCTTTTTTGGGGGCCGTAAAGAGTTGTTCCGGAGGGCCTTCTTCAAGGATCACGCCGTCGTCAAGAAAGCAAACTTTGTCAGCCAATTCGCGGGCAAACCCCATTTCGTGCGTGGCCAAAACCATCGTCATTCCAGCCTCACGAAGCGCACGCAAAACATCCAACACTTCGCCGACCAATTCGGGGTCCAAAGCACTGGTAATCTCGTCAAACAGCATGATCTCGGGCTTCATCGCAAGTGCGCGTACGATGGCAACGCGCTGCTGCTGGCCACCCGATAATTGGTCGGGATAATGCGCCATCCGATCGGCCAAACCAAAACGCATGAACAATTCGGTGACCTCAGGCAAAAGCGCCTCGCGGCTGCGATTGTGCACCCGGCGCGGGGCCAGCATGACGTTCTCGACAGCCGTCATGTGCGGAAATAAATTAAAGCTCTGAAAAACGATTCCTATGCGCTGGCGAATGGGCTGCGGGTCAAGGCCCGGCTCGGCGATGTCACTGCCATCCAAAAGGATCACCCCATCATCAATCGGTTCAAGCAGGTTCATACATCTTAACAACGTCGACTTCCCCGACCCTGAAGCGCCGATCAGACAGACCATTTCGCCGTCCCCGATTGTCAGATCAATCGCACGGCAGACAACGTTGTCGCCAAAGCGCTTGGTGACACCTTGCAAATCAAGCTTTGCCATCAGCTTCGCGCCCGTGCCTGCTTGGTCATCAGATAATCCGCGTACCGCGTCGCCGGCACAGTGACTGCAAGAAAGATTAGCGCAGCACCTACATAGGGCGTGAAGTTTGCCAGAAGCGATTTGTAAACGCCCGCTTGGCGAAAAATCTCAACCGGGCCGATGAAGCTTAACAAGGCGACATCCTTCTGTAACGCAATGAAAAGGTTCATGTTCGCGGGCACAACACGCCGTATCGCTTGCGGCAAGATCACAAAACGCATGGTGTCGCCGTGACCAAGCCCAAGCGACGCCGCCGCCGCGCGCTGACTGTGGTGAATGCTCTCAATGCCGGATCGAAGCACCTCAGCAACGTAGGCGGCATAGGTCAGAACCAATGCCACGGTGCCCCAGATGTAGGGCGAATTCCAAGGGCGCGGCAGTCCAAGACCCGGAATGCCAAACCCGATCAGATAGATCACCAAAATGACCGGAACACCGCGAAAAATATCAGTGTAAAGGATGCCAAAAAGCCGCAACGGATAAAGTGCAGGCGAGCGCGCGTCGCGGCACAATGCGATTAACAAACCAAGCAGAAAGATTAACGGGGCGGACCACGCAAAGATCGCCACATCCAGAAGGAAAGCCTCGATAAGGCCGGGAAATGTCTTGGAAAACACGTCCGCGTTGAAGAAGCTTTTCTTCACGCCCTCCCACCCCGGGGCAAGCGGAATCAGAAGGAACAAAGCAAGCATCACCGTTGCGGTGGATGTCGCCGCCACAATCATGGAGCGACGGCGTATTCGTGCCTCGTAGACTTGTCGGCGGGTCAGGCCCGGAGCCGTGGCGTCCGGGCCGTCAATATCGGCTTGGGTCATTTATTCGATGACCGGAACACCTGTGGCTTCGGCCAGCCACTCAGCTTCGATCGCAGCCAACGTGCCATCCTCGGTCAACTCAGCCAAGGCCGCATCGACGCATTCTTTCAATGGGTTACCCTCTTCCATCAACAGACCAAACTGGTCGGGGTTGTCGCTCCGATCGGGTGGGAACTGGCCCAGAACCACGCCGTCATCCAACAAGACACCAGCCGTAAACAGGGCTGTCGGCAGGTCCATCACTGCCGCGTCAATCTGATTTGCCTTCATCGCTTCGACGACGTCGGCGTTGTCACCATAAAGCAGCGGATCCGCGTCCGGCTGAACAATCGCTGCCAGCATTGGCACCGCCGTGGTCGACGCATGTGCACCCCACAAAAGGCCTTTCAGCGAAGCAAGCGAGGCCTCGGCGCCCCTTTCCACAACCGGTTGGCGCGTGACGACAGCCATCGCGGCCGAATAATAGGGCAACGAGAAATCAACGATCTCTTCACGCTCTTCGGTGATCGAGAATTGCTGAAGGTTGAAATCGAAGTTTTTCGCGCCGGGCTGGATCGCCTGATCGAACGACGACCGGACCCAGACAACCTGCCCGTCCTCAAAGCCCATCCGGTTCGCAACGGCATATGCAACGGCCGCCTCAAACCCGGCTTTCGCTTCCGGCGAATCATCCATAACCCACGGATAATAAGCAGGATTTCCAGTCGCAACAGTCAGCACGTCATCGTTTAATGTCTTCCCTGCCGCACAGTGGCCACCGGCCATTGCAACGCCAGTAGATAGCATGAACGCGACGGTGCTTGTCATCGTCAGTTTCATTGTACTCTCCCCAAGATTTATCTGTGTGGAAGCATGGCGCGCGTGCCGGATTTGTCCAGACCTGCGCGTTCATCTTTTGCGAAATACGCCAAAGAACGCCGTCCAATACACCGTATTATTCGCGCGCTCGCAAAACCTGCGCGGGGCGGGCAGCCAGTGGCCCCCATGCAAAGGCAAGGCCCGCAACCAGGGTTGCGATCACGCCTCCGATGACGATCAACAGGGCCGATACCGGCTCAAAGATAAAATCAGTATCCATGACGAAGGTCATCACAGCCCATCCCGCAAGTCCGCCCGCCACGATGGCGACGCTTCCGGCGGCGACCCCCAAAAGCGCGGATCGCAGCGCGAAACTTGTAAGGATCGTGCGTCGCGACGCCCCAACTGTCGTCAAGATTGCCGCCTCGTAAGTGCGCGCACGCACGCCCGCGGCCGCCGCCCCGATCAATACGATGCCGCCCGTCACAAGCGTGGCCAATGCCCCATAGGTGATGGCCGCAGCAATGCCCGCCAGAACTTCGCTAACCCGCTCGATGGCGTCCTTCACGCGGATTGCGGTGATGTTGGGATAGGTGTTCGAGACGTCGCGCAGGATGGCTCCTTCGGCTTCGGTTTCGGCATAGACGGTCGCGATGTGGCTGTGAGGCGCCCCCTGCAGGGCCGAGGGGTTCATCGACATGATGAACCCGATACCGGCGGTCGAAAAATCGACCTCGCGCAGGCTTGTGACTTCGGCCGTGATGTCACGGCCTAAGATGTTCACCGTGATGTCGTCGCCCAGAGAAATCCCCATCTCAAGAGCCTCTTCCGTGGCGAAGCTGACTTGCGGCGGACCGGTATAATCAGACGGCCACCACGCCCCATGCGTCACAACCGCATCTTCGGGCGCTTCGGCCGAATAGGTCACACCGCGGTCACCCTGAAGGACCCAGTGATCGCCTGCAACTTCGGACGCGGGGCGGTCGTTAATCTTCGTTATGATTCCACGCAACATCGGCGCGCTTTGCACTTTGGAAACGGCCGGGTTTGCCTCAAGCCCGTCGGTGAACGCGTCAAGTTGCCCAGGCTGGATGTCGACCATGAAAAAGGACGGCGCGATCTCGGGAAGATCGCGCGCGATGGCGCCGCGAAGGTTAGCGTCAATCTGCCCGACCGCCGCCAGAACAGTCAGGCCAAGGCCAAGTGACAGAACCACCGAAACGGCCTCGCCGCCAGGACCGCCAACCGACCCAAGTGCCAGACGTACCGCGCTGCGCCCCCGCAGCGCGCGCGCACTGGCTAGACGGCGCGCAATCAAGCGGACGGCCCAAGCCGCCCCCACCAAAACGATGAAAGACACCGCCAGACCGAAAGCCGACCAGACCGTCAAACCACCCAAACCAGAAAACTGTGCCGCAAGGGCCACCAGCAAAACAAACAGGAAAAGCGTCAAGCCGATCCAGCGCCACCGGGGCCACCCCTGCCCGGCACCGCCGGCATCGCGAAACAGCGTGGCGGCGCGCACATCTTCGGTTTGCGCAAGCGGCCAGATGGTGAAAATTAGCGCCGCCAACACCCCGTAAATCCCGGCTTCGACCAACGGCATCGGATAAAGCGTGACGGCTGCGGGAACTGGCAAACGCGCCTCAATGAGCGGCGCAAAAAAGATCGGGACGATCGCCCCCAAGATCAGGCCAAGCGTCACACCCAGCACGGTCAGGACGCCTATCTGAATGAAATAGCTTAAGAATATCGTGCGGCTTTCGGCACCCAGTGTTTTCAAAGTTGCGATGACTTCAGTCTTTTCGCTGAGGTACGCGCGCACCGCTGACGACACACCAACGCCGCCCACGGCAAGGCCGGCAAGCCCGACCAGCACCAGAAACGAGCCCAGACGGTCAACGAATTCCGCGATCCCCGGCGCTCCGTTTCGCTTGTCGCGCCAACGGGCCCCGGTGATTTCGCCTTTGGCTTCTAGTCTTAGCGCATCAAGATCGACGCCCTCTGTCAGCCGCAGCTTGTATTCCGTTTCAAACAGGGTGCCGGGCTGTATCAGGCCGCTGTTTTCCAGTGCCGTGGTGCGTACAAGTGTTCTCGGTCCAAGGGCAAAACCGGACGCTGCAGAATCTGGTTCGCGGATCAGGGCGGCGGTCAGACGAAAATCCTGTTCGCCCAGGCGAAACGTCTCGCCGACCTTCATTCCCAGTCGTGCGATCAATACAGGATCCATCACAGCGCCGGGGACGGCGTTCGTGATGCCCAGCGCAGCTTCAAGCGGCATGACAGGGTCCAAAGTCACTGCACCGTAAAGCGGATAGGCCGAATCCACGCCCTTAACTTGTGTTAATCCGCGCTCCGCTACTTCGCCAGATCTGAACACGGCGAGTGATCGGAAATCGACCATTTCCGAGACCGCTTCAGCACTGGCGTCGATCCACGCGCGCTCGTCCGTGTCCGCAAAGCGATAGGTTAACTGAAGCGCTGCATCGCCACCCAATATGACTGCGCCTTCGCGGTCCAAACCGCCACGAATGCTCTCGCGCACGCTGCCGATCGCGGCAATTGCGCCGACGCCCAGCGCCAGACAGGCAAGGAAAACGCGAAAGCCCTTCAGGCCACCGCGCAGTTCGCGCCGCGCAATTCTGCCAGCAATAGCCAGGCTCATTCGGCGGCCTTTGCATGTTCATCTGAAGACAATGTCCCGTCCTGAAGCCGGATCACCCGATCACAGCGTTCGGCAAGCTCAGGCGCATGGGTGACCAGCACCAAAGTCGCGCCATACCTGTCGCGCAGGCCGAACAGCAAATCCATGATCGCCTGCCCCGTAATCCCGTCAAGATTGCCGGTTGGTTCGTCGGCTAAAAGGATGTCGGGTCGCGGTGCGGCAGCGCGCGCCAGAGCGACACGCTGTTGTTCGCCGCCCGACATTTGCGCTGGATAGTGATCCACGCGGTTGCCAAGACCGACGGCCTCAAGTTCGGCCCTCGCGCGCTCGAACGCATCGTGCACGCCAGCCAATTCCAAAGGTGTCGCCACATTTTCAAGGGCGGTCATTGTCGGAATTAGGTGGAAAGACTGGAACACCACGCCCATATGCCCTCTGCGGAAGCGGGCTAATGCGTCCTCGCCGAGCGATGTCAGATCGTGGCCCAGCGCCACAACCGACCCGCTTGAGGCACGTTCCAGTCCGCCCATGAGCATAAGGAGCGATGATTTGCCTGACCCCGACGGACCAACAAGCCCAACCGTCTCGCCGCGCCCAATATCAAGCGTGATGCCTTTTAGAATGGCAACGCGCCCCGCATTGCCGTCCAGCGACAAGGTGGCGTCTTTCAGGGACAAGATCGCTTCCGTCATTCATCATGCTCCGATGCAAAGGCTTAGAAAGGCATATGGTGTAATACGCGATATTCGCAACGTCGGATTGATTGTCTTTTCATCCACCGGCCTTGCTTTTGCCAACCCCGTGACGATTGCGGCGCTCGGCGACAGCCTTACGCAGGGCTTTGGTCTTGTGGCGAACGAAGGGTTTGTTCCACAATTGGAAAGTTGGTTAATTTCCCAGGGCGTCGAAGTAACATTAATTAACGCGGGCGTCTCTGGTGACACAACTGCGGGCGGCCTTTCCCGGATCGAATGGACTTTGACGCCCGATGTCGACGTCCTTATCATCGCGCTTGGCGGCAACGATCTGTTGCGGGGCATGGACCCCGACGCCAGTCGAGAAAATCTTGATGGCATCTTAAGCATCGCCTCCGCGCACGATCTGGATGTCCTTCTTGTGGGCATGGAAGCGCCGATGAACTACGGCGCGGATTACAAGGCGGATTTTGACACGATGTATCCTGATCTTGCAGCCAAGTACGGCGTGTCGCTTCATCCCAATTTCCTAAATGCACTTACGTCACAGGCAGATCGCGCCGCGACGATCGCGACGTTCATGCAGGGCGACGGCATCCATCCAAATGCTGCCGGTGTGACTTTGATTGTCGAAGATATCGGGCCGTCGGTTCTGCAACTGATCACCGGTGAGGTGAATTAACCAAGCCACTTGCCAAGACCGCGCCGTTTGGGTGATCTGCGCATGCAAAGCAACAGGAGCGTAAAAATGGTATCATCCGTCGATCTGAACTCAGACATGGGCGAAGGTTTTGGAACCTGGGCTATGGGCGATGATGGCGCTTTGTTGCAGGTCGTAAGTTCGGCAAATATCGCCTGCGGCTTTCACGCAGGAGACGCTGATATCATGGCAAAAACCATGGGATTGGCAGTTGCGAATGGGGTCGGGATTGGCGCGCATCCGGGGTTTGACGACCTGCGCGGGTTTGGGCGTCACCGCATGGATGTGCCCCGCGAAACCTTGGCAAATCAGGTGAAGTATCAGATCGGGGCGGCCCAAGCGATGGCACGCGCGGCCGGCGGATCGGTCCGGCATCTGAAGCTGCACGGCGCGCTTTCCAACATGGCATCAATCGACGCTGAACTTGCGCGCGCCTGCTACGAAGCCGCGCTGGACGTCGCACCGGACATCATCATCATGGGGCTGGCCGCGACGGCAATGGAGCGGGTTGCACGCGATCTTGGCTGCGCTTGGGCGGGCGAAATATTTGCAGATCGCGCTTACAATGCAGACGGAACATTGGTTGACCGCGGCCTGCCCGGTGCGATGATCCATGAGGCGGACGAGGCAGCGAAACGGATGGTTGCTATGGTCGAAGCGGGCGCGATTTTGACATCTGACGGAACGCGTTTGAAGACGCGGATCGACACAATTTGTGTGCACGGGGACAGCGCACACGCCGTCAATCTTGCGCGCGAGGTCAGGGCCGAGTTGGAAAATGCGGGGATTAGGGTTCAGGCGTTTTCGGGCAAGCCGCTTTAATGAGGATTAAGCCGCCTTGGTTAACAACGGGGCGGCAAGGCGCGCAATCAAGGCTTGGATGCGGTCAGATTGCACCCCAGTGAACTGCGCAAAATCCAGATCATCTTCAATCTCGGCAAGCTCGGCCGGACTTAAAGATTTTATCACTTCAACAAGATGTGACGGGTCCAAAGGACCACGGTTCAACCGGTCACAAATGTCGTTTTTGAGATCTTCTTGCATGTCCAACATAACATACCTCACTCGCAATAATTTACCGTTTACGGTTTAGTCTTAACAGAATGGCTTGGATTTTTCCATGTTTTGATCTGGGCAATCATCGGACGCGGCACAAACACAGTGTTTCCAATAGCGAATGCCCCACTATCAAACTATACGAAAAATAGACGAAACGCGCCGCAATTTGGCCCGGTTCACCGGCCATAAGGAAAGGGTAACCAGTTGTTGTTCTTAAGAGTGAAAATAAAATGAAAATCTGCGAGACAATCGCCTGCGCCACGCGCATGGACATCAAAAGCTACCTATACTTCGTTGTTTCTACCGGCCTCTTCCAGACTTACCGGGGATGGGTGTCCGTAGGCCGTCCGAACCCACACGTCAAAGTCATGAAGCGTAAAGAAACCACGACGCGAGCCGAGATAGCGACGCTTTTCCATCTGAGCCGCTGCTCTTAGATATCAGCCTCGCCCAAACAAAAAGGCCGCCCAAATCTGGGCGGCCTTTTGCATTTCAATCAGCTTGAAACGTGATCAAATATCATCTTCCAAGGCTTCAACCGCTTTTTCAAGGTCCTCTTTCGAGACCTCTTTCTCGCTGGTCTTCACATGCTCAAACATGTGATCGACGACTTTGTCCTCGAAGATCGGCGCTTGTAGTTGCTGGCGCATCTGCGGGTTTTTCTGGACATATTCGAAGAACTGCCGCTCCTGACCCGGGTACTGACGCGCCTGGTTCATGACCGCCTGGGTCATTTCAGCGTCCGTCACTTCGACTTCGGACTTCTGCCCAACCTCGGCCAACAAAAGACCCAGACGTACACGGCGCTCGGCTAGTTTTTTGTGCTCCTCGGTCGGCTCGACATTGTCGTGGTCATGGCCCTGAACGTCAGGGTTTTCCTCGTGCCACAAGCTATGCGCGATCTGTCCGGCTTCGGCTTCAACAAGGGACGCCGGAAGGTCGAAGCTGACAGCTTTATCAAGCGCGTCCAGAAGACCCCGCTTCATAATCGCGCGAGACGCACCAGTGTATTCGGCTTCAAGACGCTCGGTAACCTGCGCTTTCAGCGCGTTCAGATCGTCGGCGCCGAACTTCTTGGCAAGCTCATCGTCAATCTCAGCAGGCTTTGGTTCCTTGACCGCTTTCACAGTCACGTCGAAGATCGCAGGCTTTCCGGCGAGGTCGGCGTTGCCGTACTCCTCGGGGAAGGTGACCTCTACCGCCTTCTCGTCGCCGATTTTCACTCCGACAAGCTGCTCTTCAAAGCCTGGAATAAATTGCCCGGACCCAATGACAAGCGGGAAATCCTCGGCAGCGCCACCTTCAAAGGCTTCGCCGTCGACCTTACCGAGAAAGTCGATCACAACCTGATCGCCATCTTTGGCTTTCGAAGTCTTCTTGCGATCTTCAAAGTTCTGGGCGTTCTCAGCAAGCGACGCCAGCGCTTCCTCGATGGACGCGCCGTCAGCCTTCACGACCAGCTTTTCAAGCTTGATCTTGCTATAATCAACGTCCGGTATCGCTGGAAGAGCTTCGTAGCTCATGTTGACTTCGACGTCGTCGCCTTCTTTCCAGTCCTCGTTGGCCATTTTGACTTCGGGCTGCATCGCTGGGCGATCGCCGGAATCCTCAAAGTGCTTGGACATCGCGCCATCGACGCTTTCCTGCATGGCTTCGCCCAGAACACGCGGACCATACTGCTTTTTCAGCAGGGCCATCGGGACTTTACCTTTTCGGAAGCCCTTCATTTCAATGTCGGGAGCGGCTTCGGTCAGTTTTTCGCTTACCTTGGCTTCAAGCTCGGCGGCTGTGATAGTGATGCTGTAGCCGCGCTTCAGCCCTTCGTTCTGGGTCTCGGTGACCTGCATGTCTTACCTCTTAGATTGCCCAACCGGCGCAGTCCGGGCAGGCGGAAATTCAGCGGCCCTTCTAGGCAAGAGGGGCTTAGGTTGCAAGCCGAAAGGGGGGTGTGATGCCGCAATAGTAAAAGCGGGCTTGGACGTGGCGCGCAAGTATGGAGCGAAGATGCACCAAAGCGCAAAGCCCGCTCGGGCGCTGGGCAGGCTTTGCTGTCTGTGCGGCGCGGGCTGATGGGTGTCAGGGTGATCTGAGCTGTCAGATGTCTGGGTGTGGATCACATTATGTCGCTTTGCCGGGGCGTTGCGCCATTTGCGAACCACCGTTCGGTGGGGGCGTTATTTTGGAAGGGGCATCAGGCAGGAGCGATTGGCGGATGGAATAGCATAGAGGCGTTGGAGAAAGGTGGAGGGGCGCGCTTTTGAGGAGCGCTCTTGTCGTTTCCGCGAAACGACTGCCGTTTGTACTGATGGCAAAGGTAAGTCGTCGTTTCGCCTTGCAAAAACGACGGTGGTGCGGGTGAAGGGACTCGAACCCCCACGCCTTGCGGCGCTTGGACCTAAACCAAGTGCGTCTACCAATTCCGCCACACCCGCATACCGCGCGCTCTCTAACAAAGCATGACGCCGCTGGCGAGAGGGAAAATCACCTTCCCCCCTCGCGCTTGGCTTCCAATGTCCATATAAGGCGGCGACCGCATCCGGAGCCTGCCCATGTCTACCAATCTCTCCCCGATCGACATCGCTAAATTCGCCGCGGCCAAGCGTGCCAGCGCCTTCGTAAAATCAGGCATGCGCGTTGGTCTTGGAACCGGATCGACAGCCGCGTGGCTGGTGAAATGTCTTGGGGAACGCGTGCGCGACGAGGGGTTGGACATCACGGCGGTAGCCACATCTTCGCAGACCTCAAAGCAGGCCACGGACGCAGGCATCAAAGTGTCTTCGCTGAACGAAGTGAAATGGCTTGATCTGACGATTGATGGCGCGGACGAATATGACGACGAGCTGAACCTGATCAAAGGCGGCGGCGGAGCCTTGTTGCAGGAAAAAATCGTCGCGACCGCTTCAGACCGGATGATTGTCATCACGGATTCGACGAAGAAAGTAGCCACCTTGGGCGCCTTTCCCCTGCCCGTCGAAGTTCTGGCATTTGGTATGCCGACCACGCAACTTCTTTTGGAAGAAATGTTGAACGGTTTGGATGTTATGGGCAACACATCGACGCCTCGGATGGCGGGCGATGACTTGTTCGTAACCGATGAAGGCAACCATATTCTTGATCTGCATCTGGGGCGGATCGGGAATGCGCGGCAGTTGGCACTGATCCTTAATCAGGTGCCCGGTGTGGTTGAAAACGGGCTGTTCATAGATATTTGCGATGTGATCGTCACCGGACACGGGGACGGCACTGTCGAAACCTACGACATCAATTCGGGCGAGACCGATACGGCTCAGTTCCTGCCAGAGCCTGTTGAAAACGTCTTTCGGGACGACGGAGTATAATCGCGATGAGCTATGACGTTGATCTCTTTGTCATCGGGGGTGGCTCGGGTGGTGTGCGGGCTGCGCGTACTGCTGCGGCAACTGGTGCGAAAGTTGCCTTGGCCGAAGACAGCCGGATGGGTGGCACCTGCGTCATCCGGGGCTGCGTGCCGAAGAAACTTATGGTTTTTGCAAGCGAATTTCGCCAAAGCGCGGCTCTGGCGCAGCAATATGGCTGGAGCGCGATGGCAGGCGAATTCGACTGGAAAATGTTTCGCGCCAAGCTTGATCGCGAGCTTGACCGGCTGGAAAAGGTCTATCGCAATCTGCTGAACGGCTCGGGTGTGACGATCCATGATGCCCGCGCGACGATGGCGGACGCCCACACGGCGGCGTTGTCGAACGGCAACACTGTAACGGCCGAAACCATCCTTGTGGCCACTGGCGGGCGTCCTGTGCGCCCGGAACAGCCGAATGCGCGTCTTGGTTTGGTGTCAGACGACATTTTCAACATGGAGACTTTGCCGAAATCGATACTCATTATCGGCGGTGGATACATCGCAAGCGAATTTGCCTGTATTTTAAATGGTCTTGGCGTGGACGTGACGCAGTATTATCGCGGTGCTCAGATCTTGCGGGGCTTTGATGACGAGGCGCGCGGTCTGGTGGCCGAAATGATGCAGGAGAAGGGGATCAACCTTCACCTTGGCACCAATAGTGTAGAGATGCGGAGCGCTGCCGACGCTGACCCCGACATGCGGGTGCCAGCTCATGAGCCTGTGCCAGAGGCCAGCGCGGATGCCGTTGGCAAGCCAGTTTGGGTGAAGGCCACGAACGGCGATGCCCGCGTATTTGATGCAGTGATGTTTGCCACCGGGCGCGCGCCGAACTCGCATGGCCTTGGGCTGGAAGCGCTTGGCGTCAATATCAACCGTCGCGGTGCAATCGAGGTCGATGAGTATTCAAAGACAGCTGTGTCGAACATCTATGCCATTGGGGATGTGACCGATCGCATTCAGTTGACCCCTGTGGCAATCCGCGAGGGCATGGCGTTCACCGAGACCGTCTACAAGAACAACCCGACAAAGCCCGATCACGAGTTGGTCGCCTCGGCTGTCTTCACGCAGCCTGAACTTGGCACTGTGGGTCTGACCGAAGAACAGGCCCGCGAAATCGAAACGATCGACGTTTATTGCACGTCTTTCCGCCCAATGCGCACGGCTTTCGCCGAAAGACCGGACCGCGTATTGATGAAGCTGATCGTATCGAAAGAAAAACGCACGGTGCTGGGCTGTCAGATCGTCGCAGAGGGCGCCGGCGAATTGATCCAGATGGTGGGCATTGCAATCAAGGCAGGCCTAACCAAAGAGGACTTTGATCGCACCGTTGCGGTGCACCCGACGATGTCAGAAGAACTGGTAACGATGCAAAACCCTGTTAGAAGCGCTTGAAATATACCCTTTTAAGCATCAGGTAGCGTTGCAAGCGATAGAAACGGAAAAAAATAGGGAAATGACCTTACATGGCCAATAACAATGGCGGACCTTGGGGCGGCGGCTCTGGCGGAGGCGGCGATGACGACGACGGCGACGATCGTCGCCCAGAACGGCGTCCCGGACAGGACGGACCGCAAATCCCCGAAATTGAAGAGATTATGAAAAAAGGCCGGGAGCAACTGCGCGTCCTTATGGGCGGTCGCGGTGGCGGAAATGGCCCGAACGGCGTCGGCGGTGGCGGCGGTGGCCAAGGGCCAAAGCTGACACGCGGCACCATTGGGCTTGGTCTGGTGGCTGTGGTCGCCCTCTGGGCGTTCCAGTCGTTTTACACGGTGCGCCCTGAAGAGCAGTCGGTGGAATTGTTCCTTGGCAAATATTCGGCCACCGGCAATCCGGGCCTGAACTTTGCGCCTTGGCCGCTGGTCATCGCAGAAGTCATTCCTGTGACGCGAGAGCAGTCGGAAGACATCGGCATGGGTCGTTCAGGGTCTTCGGGCGGCGATGGACTGATGCTGACGACGGACGAAAACATCATTGACATCGATTTTCAAGTTGTCTGGAATATCAACGACCCGGCGAAATTCTTGTTCAACTTGCGCGATCCTCAACAGACGGTTCGCTCAGTGTCGGAATCAGCGATGCGCGAAATTGTTGCCGGAAGCGAGCTTGCGCCAATTCTGAACCGTGATCGTGGCCAGGTTGAGCAGGACGCCTTTGAATTGATCCAGACCACGTTGGATAGCTACGACGCCGGCATCAATATTATCCGCGTCAACCTAGACAAAGCTGACCCGCCTGGCGAAGTGATCAACAGTTTCCGCGAAGTTCAGGCAGCTGAACAAGAACGCGATAGGCTGGAACGACAGGCTGACGCCTATGCCAATACTGTTGTGGCGGGAGCCCGTGGTGAAGCGGCGCAGGTTTTGGAAGAATCCGAAGGTTATCGTGCGCGCGTTGTGAACGAAGCACAGGGTGAGGCAAGTCGCTTTACGGCCGTTTTGCAAGAATACCAGCTGGCGCCAGAAGTGACGCGTCGTCGTCTTTATATCGAGACCCTTGAGAAGGTTCTTGGTGATGTCGAAAAGATCATTCTCGACGAAGGCGTTGGCGGTCCAAACGGACAGGGTGTTGTGCCCTACCTGCCACTGAACGATTTGCGTCGCACCCCATCGACGGGAGGTAACTGATATGCGTGCCGGAACAATTATTCTAGTCGCTGGCGTCTTTGGCCTCATCGCAATCCTATCTTCGGTTTTCATAGTGGACGAACGCGAGAAGGCCCTTATCCTTCAGTTTGGTCAAATCCGCGACGTGAAGGAAGAGCCGGGGTTGGCGTTTAAAATCCCGTTCATTCAGGAAGTCGTGCGTTACGACGACCGTATCCTTTCGCTGGACACGCCTCCGATCGAAGTCACCCCTTCGGATGACCGACGTCTCGTCGTCGACGCGTTTGCACGTTACCGGATCGCAGATGTGATCCAGTTCCGTCAGGCGGTTGGTGTCGGCGGCCTGCGAGCGGCTGAAGACCGGCTGGCCTCGATCCTGCAAACGCAGATCAGGGCGGTTCTGGGTTCGGCTGGTGTTACGTCGAATACGATCCTGTCCTCTGATCGCGCCAGTCTGATGGTGCGTATTCGAGACCTTGCGCAACTGCGAGCTCGGGCCCTTGGCCTCGACGTTGTCGACGTCCGCCTGAAGCAAACAAATCTGCCCGAGCAGAACCTTGAGGCGACGTTTGCCCGTATGCGTGCAGAACGTGAGCGGGAAGCCGCAGACGAGATCGCGCGTGGTGCCGAAGCCGCGACGCGGGTTCGTGCGCAAGCGGATCGTACCGTGGTCGAATTGGTCTCGGAAGCAAAACGCGAAAGCGAGATTGTACGCGGTGAAGCGGATGCGGAACGCAACGGCATCTTTGCTGCGGCCTATGGCGCAGATCGGGAATTCTTCCGGTTTTACAGATCGCTGGAGGCTTACGAGAACGCACTTCAGGGCTCAAATTCGACAATGGTGATCTCGCCTGACAGCGAGTTCTTCGAATTCCTGAAATCTGACGGTGGAACCGGAAACTAATGACAACGATTTTACTGGGTCTTGGCCTGGTTCTTGTCTTCGAGGGGCTGGTGTTCGCACTGGCCCCTTCGCGTTTGGAAGACCTGATCAAGATCATCGCAGACACGCCAATCGAGACGCGGCGCGCCTACGGGTTGGCCGCGATTGCTCTCGGGGTTTTGCTGGTCTGGGGCGCAAACGCGATCTGAAGTCGCACGCCTGCCGCACGCGATCTGAGTTAACCCAACACCGGGCGCGATCTTACACCTCAGTCTTGTGGTTGCGAGGATATCGCCGCTTTGGGGATGTGCTCACCGGCGTCATATTTATTGAGAAGCTGCGATGCGCGATGCTCGGCCTTCCGGATACGGACAGCCGTCGTATAGGCTTCTTGCAGGGTTGGAGACAGTGCGCCAATCTCGTCGGCAGTCCGCCGTTCGATGGTCTCGTCGCCAGTTTTTTCGACCAAATCCAATGCGCGTTTGGCCAGCCCGTCTGCGATCTCTTCCAGCTTTGACACGGCTCGCTCTCCCGCCTGCAATCGGTATTTGCCTTTCTATAGACAGCCTTTTGTGGCGTGGCGAGGGCAGTTGCGCCGAATTCAGCGCCTTCGGTGCCGCAGCCGTGCTTTCACGCGCGCGCCAAACAGGGCATCAGGGGTAAGCAAGGGAGACGCGCATCATGTTTTTATCGGTATTTGATATGTTCAAGGTCGGGATCGGGCCGTCTTCGTCTCATACGATGGGGCCGATGGTGGCCGCGGCGCAATTCCTCGATCAGTTACGCGGCTCGCCCTTTACGGCGCATGGACTTCGCGCATCACTTCACGGGTCATTGGCGTTCACCGGAGTCGGCCACGCGACCGACCGCGCGGTCATTCTGGGGCTGGCGGGGTTCCTGCCCGACACCTACGACCCTGAAAAAGCGGAAGCCGCATTGGTCGACGTTCGTGCAACCAAGTTGGTCTCGCCGGCCGGGCTGCAGAGCCTGGCTTTTGATCCCGATGCAGACCTGTTGTTCGACTATGGCGCAGCACTTTCAGGCCATGCCAACGGCTTGATCCTGATGGCCACAGACGCACAGGGCGATGTGATCTTGCAGGAGACGTTTTACTCGGTCGGCGGGGGCTTTGTGCTAACCGAAGCCGAGCTTGCTTCAGGCAAGGACAGCGATGACGGTGCCCCCGTCCCCTACCCCTTCAAATCGGCCAGCGAAATGCTTGAGATGTGCGCAAAAGCTGGCCGCAGCATCGCCGAGCTGAAGCGCGCCAACGAAGTTTCACGGATGAATGCGGCGGTTTTGGATACGGGAATGTTGCGCATCTGGGAGGTGATGAAGACCTGCATGGATCGCGGGCTTGAACGTGACGGCATCTTGCCGGGTGGTTTGAAAGTGAAGCGGCGCGCCGCCGCAATACGTCGCGCGCTTGAAGAAGAACGGGGCCGCAATCTGACGGCGCCGCATGTGATCAACGACTGGATAAGCACCTATGCAATGGCGGTGAACGAGGAAAACGCCGCTGGCGGACAGGTTGTGACCGCACCGACGAATGGCGCGGCCGGGGTGATCCCGGCGACGATCCGCTACTGGCTGGACCACGTTCCGGGAGCCAGTGAAAAGCAGATCGGCGACTTCCTTTTGACGGCCGCAGCAATTGGCGGATTGGTAAAGTTTAACGCCTCGATCTCAGGCGCCGAATGCGGGTGTCAGGCCGAGGTCGGCTCCGCGTCGGCGATGGCCGCAGCCGGGTTGGCAGCAGTCTTGGGGGGCTCGCCCGAGCATATCGAGAATGCCGCAGAGATCGCTTTGGAGCATCACCTTGGGATGACCTGCGATCCAGTCAAAGGGTTGGTGCAAGTACCATGTATCGAGCGCAACGGGCTTGGCGCGATCAAGGCAGTTTCAGCAGCATCCCTGGCTTTGCGCGGTGACGGGACCCATTTTGTGCCGCTGGATGCAGCGATCGAGACGATGCGCCAAACCGGTCAGGATATGAGTGAAAAGTACAAGGAAACCGCATTGGGTGGATTGGCTGTAAACATCCCAAACTGCTGAACACCGGGTAAACCAGTCGTCTGAGTAGGCTTTCGGGATGGGAAAAAAGCGGCTAAAGCACTGTCGTGTAATATTCTACCGTCAAATATCAACGTCGGCTCTACGTAGGTATTGCATCCGTGCAGGCGTGCGCGATTGTAAGGTTGCATTACCCAAACGCACACCGCGCATAAAGTCATAGTGTTAAAGATGTGATTGACCGAGCGAGCGCCTAAAACGCTTCTGGTTTGGCTTCGCGAGCCATGTGATCGAGAACTCCGTTCACAAACTTCGGCTCGCGTCCATCAGGGAAGAAAGCCTTGGCGACGTCGACGAATTCATTGATCACAACTTTGGGTGGCGCCTCGCCTTCGATCAACTCGGCACCCGCCGCACGGAAAAGCGCGCGCAATGTCGGGTCAATCCGGTTAATCGGCCATTTCGCCACCAAACCACGGTCGGTCATCTGGTCAATCTTCGCCTGCCAGTTTACCGCGTCGGCGATCAGACGCTCAAAAAGAGCAACGTCGCCTTCTGCAAGCTCGACCCCGTCATATTCCGCGCCAAAACGATGCGTTTCAAACTCTTCGCGCACGCTTTCAACGGTTTGGCCCGAAGCCTCCATCTGGAACAATGCCTGCACTGCATAGAGCCGTGCTGCGGACTTCATTTGCCGTTTCGTCGTCGTCATGCGGTGGTCGGTCCTTCGCTGTCACCGGCCATGAGAATGTCCTGCGTGAAACCAATTTTCTTCTTGGGTTGCCCAAAGCGGCGCGCCAAAGCGATAAGGTGAAGCGCAGCAGCAGCAGCCCCGCCTGCAGTGTCCAAACGGTCGGTATCAGCGCGTTCTTCCGCCTGTTCCATGTTTTCCACCGTGATGATACCATTCCCAACAGCGACACCCTGCAGCCCCAAAAGCATAAGGCCCCGCGCGCTTTCGTTAACCACCACGTCATAGTGGCTGGTACGGCCCCGGATCACGCATCCTAGGGCGACAAAGCCGTCAAAGTTCGACATGCGATGCCCAAGCGCGACGGCCGCCGGAATTTCAAGCGAACCCGGCACTTCGATGGTCTCGTGCGCCGCCCCTGCCCGGTCCAGAACTGCGCGCGCCGAGCCAAGCTGAGAGTCGGATATTTTAGTGTAGTACGGCGCAATCACGATGGCGACTTTCACCGGGTCAGCGAAGGTCGGCAACTCCATGTCATTGTCGGAATGTCCCGCCATCAACCGATCTCCGAGATTCTGCGAGTGCCAACGATTTCGAGACCATACGCCTCTAACCCGACGATTTTTGGCTGTGGTGAATTGGTCAGAAGGATGAGTTCTCCAAGATTAAGCGACGACAGAATTTGCGCACCCAAGCCGTATTGGCGCAACGTCTGCGGCGACACACTATCTTCGGTCGCCAGCTTCATTGTTGTGTCGCGTAAAAGCACAAGAACACCACGACCTTCGTCCGCGATAAGCTTCATCGCATCGCCAAATTCGCCCGCGCGCCCTTTGGCGCCAAGACCGATGATATCCAAAACAGGATCAAGCGCATGCATCCGGACAAGGCAGGGCGATTCGCCGGAAATATCGCCTTTTATCAAAACGATATGCTCGTCGCCGTGGGCCGTATCTGTGTAGACGCGCATCATCCACTCGCCACCAAATTCCGAAACAACGGCCTCTTCGCGGCTGATTGCGACGAGATTATCGTGACGACGGCGATAGGCAATCAGGTCGCTGATCGTGCCGATTTTAATGTTGTGTTTCTGGGCGAAGGCGACAAGGTCCGGCAGGCGGCTCATGGTGCCGTCTTCGTTCATAATCTCGCAGATCACACCTGATGGATTCAGGCCCGCAAGGCGCGAAATATCGACGGCCGCTTCAGTGTGGCCTGCGCGGACGAGGACGCCGCCGTCGCGGGCGCGCAGTGGGAAAACATGGCCCGGTGACGCGATGTCTTGCCCGGTTTTTTCGGCGTCGATTGCAACGGCGACGGTGCGCGCGCGATCATGTGCCGAGATCCCGGTCGTCACGCCTTCGCGCGCTTCGATTGACACGGTAAACGCGGTCTCGTGGCGCGACGAATTATGCGACGCCATAAGCGGCAGACCAAGGGCGTCGCAACGCTCGCCCGACAGCGTCAGGCAGATAAGGCCCCGGCCGTAGGTTGCCATAAAGTTAATAGCTTCTGGAGTGGCCATCTGTGCCGGAATAACGAGATCACCCTCGTTTTCGCGATCTTCGTGATCAACGAGGATAAACATGCGGCCGTTGCGGGCGTCTTCGAGGATTTCCTCGACCGACGACACGGCATCGCGCCAGTTTTCTTCGATGGGTCCAGCGGTTTCAAAGGTCATAAGTCAGGTCCGGTTCAGGTTGCGCCTGCGCATACCGGAAGGCTGGCGCGAAGGCCAGAGGGAAGCGGGGTTGGCGCGCGCTCAAGGTGCAGCGGAAAAGAAGCGGTCGCCGGCCAGGTACCCTGAAAGGCGATCGGCCTCGGACCACTCGTGTTTAAAGGCTGTTTCGCGGTTGAAAACGACGCCGTCGGTCGGAATCGATCTCTTAAGGTCAAAGATACACGCGCGTGTTTCGGCCCATGTCTGGGTCAGAACGGCGCAACCTCGGCGCGCAGAATGGTCGGATTATTTTTTTTACAGTGGCAGGGTGGTGGTGCAGGTCCATCAGGGCGAAAGACTGCATATCAATAGTTTTGCGTATTTTTTCGGCGCGTTCTGCGTCAACTTTCGCGGTTTCGCGTAACAGGCGTAGGGCGCTGGACGAGAAAATCAGGGCAAAAATATCTCGGCAGGTGGCAGCACGGATACCGGCGTAGACCTTGTAGTCGATGCCAAGGTTACGCGCCCGGCGCACCCGACGGCGCGCCACTTCCTAGGGAAGTGCCGGCAACAGATCGGCCCGCGCACGGTTCAAAGCATAGCGCCGCCATGCGCCACCTTTTTCCATCGTCGAACCACGGTTGTGGCCCAGACTGCTCACAGCGTTTCCGCCAAACGAGCGACGTATCGCGCAAGTGTGTCGATTTCCAGGTTCACCGCATCGCCAACCGCCACGCGGCCCCAGGTCGTGACGGCCTTTGTGTGAGGGATAAAATTGATCCCAAATGATGCGCCATCAACCTCGTTCACGGTAAGCGATGTGCCATTCAGAGTGACCGAGCCCTTGGAGGCGATGAAGCGCGCAAGATCGAGGGGTGCGGTTAATGTGACGCGGGTGCTGTCGCCCTCGTCGTTAACCTTCGTTACTTTCGCAAGTCCGTCTACGTGACCTGACACAATGTGGCCCCCAAGCTCGTCGCCGACTTTCAGGGCACGCTCAAGATTCACGCGGCGTCCAATGGCCCAGGTATCAAGGTTAGTCCTGGACACGCTTTCGGCCGAAATCTGGACATCGAACCAATTCCTTGGCTCGGCCCCCACCGCGATGACAGTCAGACAGACTCCATCACAGGCGATCGAGGCGCCGATGTCGATCGTGTCGATATCGAAGACCGTTCCAATGCGGGCGTTCAGGTCACCTTCTTGACGTAGTGAGAGGATTTCTCCCATATCGGTGACGATGCCGGTGAACATGATCAAAGCTCCTCGCGGTTGTTATCTTGGGGTAAACCCCCGACGCGGCTGTCGCAAGGGCGCCCAAGTGTAACAGCGTGCTTTTGGCCAGATGTTCAACGAGATATAATGCCTACTCGCCCTTGGCATTCCTTGTTCCTGCAAGGCCCGCATGGACCGCGTTTCAAACGGTTGGCGCGGGCATTGCAAGGCACGGGCGCGGATGTTTCGCGGATTGCGTTGAATGCAGGCGACGCGTTGATCTGGCGCGGCTTGCCGCGATATTGGTCGTTTCCAGTGCGACCGGATGGCTCAGAGGCATTTGTCCATGAAACCTTAGACGCAGAGGTAACCGACCTTGTTTGCTATGGCGCGGCGCGGCCTTTTCACGCGACGGCGCGGCGATTGACCAAGGCGCGCAAGATCACAATCGACGCGTTTGAGGATGGCTACCTCAGGCCCTATTGAGTGACTTCCGAGCGCGACGGGATGAATGCAGATGGGCCCTGAATGCGTTAACACTTGTGAAGATGGAAGAGGCCCTCGCCGCCGGAGCCACCATTCCGGCCCGCGCGACAGATGCCTGGTGCGATATGCGTCAGCACGTGCTCCGGGGCGCGGTCCTCCACGCCGCATTGATCGCCGGATGGCGATCTTATCCGGGCTACATCTCGCACCGGACGCCGGAACCGAACGGAGAACTTTCTCCTCTATATCTGAGCCGCTTACTCTCAATGCCATTACGGCGACGAAAGCGAAGGTTCGCAACAGCCCATATCCGCCGTACCACCTTTCCATCCCACGTGGTCCTTTGCTCATTGGCCGATAGTGTCAATTTTCGCGAAAGTTCAACCTTAGAAAGTCAGGCGGTTTTTTGGATCTGGTTCTTGCCGGTTTCGCGAAGGGCGCGCCTCCCGATCATCGCCTCGTCGTAAAGGCGCATCCACTGGAAGATGGTCGCGAGAACCTGCCGCAACTGGTGCGAAAGCTTGCCAAACAGCACGGCATGGCACACCGCACACATTTATTGACCGGCGGTAAACTGGCGCAGCTTTTGGACCGTGCGCAACGTGGTGCAACTTTGAATTCAACGGCTGCCGAGCAGGTCCTGTGGCGCGGATTGCCTCTGAAAGCTTTTGGTAAAGCGACCTACAACCGACCAGAGTGCGTTTTGGATCAACAAGTTGCGGAGTTCTTCACTCGACCTCAACAACCCGACACCGACGCCTACGCAATCTATCGCCGATTTCTGCTCAGGCCGTCACAAATC
>NZ_CALJXO010000375.1:0-32676 GCF_937988555.1 uncultured Boseongicola sp.
GAGCATTATTCCTTGATTTTATCAAATATTTTGCAGTCTACTTGATTTTGTCAAGTATTGATCACCTTGCGTCTGGCGGCGGTCAAAGCTAGGCCACGGCGTCAGGAGGGCCGCACATGGGCATCAACAGCGAAAAAGAGATCGAAGCCAATTTGCAGATTGGTCCCACCGAGCTTGGGATGGTGCGTCTCTATATCGAAGGCAATGGGATCGATATCCCGATGGATTTCGATCCGGAAGAGGCCGAAGAGATCGCGGAAGAAATTAGGGCGGCAGCAGCGCGCGCGCGCGCGATGTCTTCTAAAGGCCCCAAGAAGGGATAAAGTCGGGATCGCGCGCCGCGTGCCATCTTGTGGCGGCGTGGCGGGCGAATTTCTGCACCATCACTTTACGCCGCGCAGGCGCGATCTTTTCCTCTGGCGCCATGCGCAGGATTTCGGCGTCGTAGGCGTCGGCGATGATGAGGCCGGTGTCGTCCGGCAGCAGGTCGGTCGGGAAGTCTTCGTCGACAGCCCAAAAAAAGCGGTCGCACCATTCTAGGTAGCCCTGCCATTTGTTGTCAGACTGAAAATCAGCGCGACTGGATTTACATTCGATCACCCAAACCTCGCCTTTCGGGCCAAGCGCCATAACGTCAACGCGCAGGCCAGAGGTTGGCGTCAGTTCTTCGACCGTGACAAAGTCATGGCTAGATAAGTGCCGACAGACACCACGGGCCAAAAGCTGGCCGGGTTTCTTTTCGGGAAGGGACAGATCGTCGGGCATCTGACATTTTTGAACAAAAGGTAAACATTTATCAAGACTGATTAGTGCTGGGCGGATTTGGCCCCTTGTCTAGGGCCGATGGGGGGCCTATTTGAGTGGTGACGGTTCTGCCCTTCTCGTGTCCGGGTCAAATTCCAGTGGCCTTACTCAATTCCTAGGGAGCTGGCTCTGTGCGGACCCTGGTCTGTTTACCTGGCGCCCACCTGTACATACAGGTCTTCGGGAATTTAAGCACCCTTACGGTCGCGGTGGTCCCGTCACTCTTCTCCGTCTTCCTTGCCGGCCATCATCATCACCGTGATGGCGATATGTGCGCCGCCGAAGACCGAGCCGCTGAAAAACGCCAAAAGCCAGAACGCCAGCGTACCTCCTTCGACCTTCACGACGAGGTGGCGCAGATTGGCGACGTTGAAACCGACAACAAGCATTGCGAACACGATGCCGAGCGCCAGACCGAAGAGGCCCTGGCGAATGAACAGACGCACCAGCGGGGGCATCAATCACTCTTCCCTGTTTTTGGCCTAATACCGAGGCGTCTGAAAAGCGATCGATTGTTCTGGACGAACTCTTCGATCATGCCGGAAAGCCCGACGCTTTGACCTTTGAGCCAGAAAAAGCCGGAGATCGCGCCGAAACTGGCCCCGATCGTGTCGGCGATCAGATCCCAGATGGTGTCGACAAGGCTGCTTTTCTGCCTGTTCAGCCTAAATATTCGATCCATCGCGATTTCGAATATTTCCCAAAGCGCACCGATGGAAAGCGCGACGGTAAAGGCAATGAGCCCAAGGGTCGAGGGAGGCGCGTCGTAGCGATCGCCCGGGAAGAGATAGCAGACGAATAGGAAGCCGATGATACCGAAACCCACGGTGGAACTGCTGCTCAAAAGGACATCCCACCACCAAAATTTATTATAGAAATAAGATAATTCACCTAAGAACTGTGCTCCAAAAAGGAAGAGAAAAATTGCGGCGAGGAAGCTGAGTGGAAGTTGGATATGAAAGCGGTTGGAAAAGATCCTTAGTAACAAAGTAAGGATGAGGGCGGTGATGATCACGAAGGCATTTGTACATTGCCGCGTCAAAAGCGCGACGCCAGAGGCAACGGCCAGAGGTCCCCGAACCGCGGGGGTCAGGTATCGGACGCACTCGAAATTCATAAATTCGATCTTATGTGATCAACAGAGCCGACAAAAGGAGAGCGCCGCAGTTTTGAACATGGATGAATTTACGCTCGCCAGTTGGAACATTCGTAAATGCGTTGGCTTGGATCGCAAGCGTGACCCTCTGCGCATTCTGCGGGGTCTGAACGGCCTTGGTGCGGATGTGGTGGCGTTGCAGGAGGCAGATCGCAGGCTTGGACGTCGTCCCGCGGCATTGCCGCTTTGGATGATTAAAAGCGAAACGGACTACACCCCGATTGGCGCCGGACGAAACGATGTCAGCCTTGGATGGCATGGCAATGCAGTACTTTTGGGGCCGGACGTGGAATGCCGCGGTGTTCAGGTGTTGGATTTGCCAGGGCTTGAGCCACGCGGTGCAGTCATCGCAGACATTGTCAGGGACGGCGTCGATATGCGGATTGTGGCGGTACACTTGGGGCTTTTGAGCCGCTCGCGGGGGCAACAATACCGCGCCATATTGGATCGGATGTCCAGAATGGGCGATCGTCCGACGGTGATCCTTGGCGATTTCAATGAGTGGGGCGCGGCCGGTGGTTTTTCAGCCTTGCCTGACTACGAAGTATATGCACCCGGCGCGACCTTCCACGCGTCTCGCCCCGTGGCTGCGTTGGATCGTTTCGCTTTAGGTCCCAGGGTCACTTTACGGGATGCCGCGGTTGTTGAGACGTCTTTGACCAGGGTTGCGTCGGACCACCTTCCGATCACAGCAAGGGTGAAGGTTGCCGTCTAGACGATGACGTCTTGCGCTTCCTGTTCACCGACTCCGAAAACACGCTTATAGCGCTGGATCTCGGAATTGGGGCCCATGGCTTTTCGCGGGTTGTCGCTGAGTTTCACTGTCGGATTGCCATTGGCCGAGACGGCTTTGCAGACCACTGAAAATGGCGCCAGCGCGTCGTTTGGGACGAGGCCACGGAAGTCGTTAGTGAGCATCGTGCCCCAGCCGAAGCTGACGCGGACGCGGCCCGAGAATTTGCCATGAAGTTCTATGATCTTGTCGACGTCGAGGCCATCGGAGAAAATGATCAGCTTTTCTGACGGGTCTTCGCCGCGATCTTTCCACCAACGTATCGCGCTTTCCGCTGCGATTTCAGGATCGCCGGAATCGATGCGAATGCCTGTCCAGCCTGCGAGCCAGTCCGGCGCATTTTGAAGGAACCGCTCGGTGCCATAGGTGTCGGGCAAAATTATGCGCAGGTTGCCGTCGTGTTCTTCCTGCCAATCGGCGAGGACATCGTAAGGGGCTTGAGCGAGGTCTTTATCCGAAGTGGCCAATGCGGAGTAGACCATCGGCAATTCATGGGCGTTTGTGCCGATCGCCTCGAGATCGCGGTTTTTGGCGATCAGGCAATTGGAAGTGCCAATGAAATTTTTTCCAAGCCCTTCGTTGAGCGCCTGCACACACCAGTCCTGCCACAGGAACGAGTGGCGACGCCGCGTGCCGAAATCGGCGAGGAGAAGGTCGTCGATGCCGCGCAAACCCGCGACTTTTTCCCAGACGCGGGTCATGGCCTGAGCGTAAAGCACTTGAAGCTCGAACCGGCCCATGTCTTTGAGAACCGCGCGGCCACGCAGCTCCATTAAGACGGCAAGGGCGGGGATTTCCCAGAGCATAACTTCGGGCCAGGAGCCTTCGAAAGTAAGCTCATACTGATCGCCAACGCGTTCGAGGTGGTAGTCTGGCAGGCGCATATTTTCGAACCATGTCATGAAGTCCGAGCTGAACATCTGGCGTTTGCCGTAGAAGGTATTGCCGCGCAGCCAGGTGCTTTCGCCACGGCTGAGGGACAGGGATCGGATATGGTCAAGCTGTTCGCGCAGTTCGCCTTCGTCGATCAGATTCGCCAGCGGAATATGCTTTGCGCGGTTGATCAGGCTGAAGGTGACGCGGGTGTCGGGGTGGTTGTGAAACACCGACTGGCACATCAACAATTTGTAGAAGTCGTCGTCGATCAGCGAGCGTACAATCGGGTCGATCTTCCACTTGTGGTTCCAGACTCGGGTGGCGATGTCGACCATGATATTCCCTTAAGGAGCAGGACCGGGGCAGGAGGGCCGCCCCGGTCGATCCGTTAAGCCGTGGCTTTTGCAAGTGCCTGATCAAGATCGGCGATGATATCGGCCGGGTCTTCAATGCCAATCGACACGCGCACGACATTGTTGTCAGCGCCAGCAGCGACGCGCTGTTCGTCCGACAATTGGCGGTGCGTTGTGGACGCCGAGTGGATGATCAGCGAGCGCGCATCGCCAAGGTTGGCGACGTGGCTGAACAGTTCAACGGAGTCGATCAGCTTCACGCAGGCGTCGTAGCCTCCTTTGATTGCGAAGGTGAACAGCGCACCTGCACCTTTGGGGCAAATGCGCTCTATGCGGTCATAGTAGGGCGAGCTTTTGAGACCTGCATAGGTGACTTTTTCGATCCGAGGATCGTTTTCAAGCCAATTCGCGACTATTTGCGCGTTGGCCACGTGCTTGTCCATGCGCAGCGACAGCGTCTCGATGCCCATCAGCGTGTAGTGCGCGCCTTGCGGGTTCATCGTCATGCCAAGGTCGCGCAGACCGACAGCGATCGAGTGGAATGTGAACGCCATTCCGCCCAGAGCTTCGTAGAAATTGAGGCCGTGGTAGGCAGCTTCAGGTGATGCGAGCGAGGGGAACTTGCCGGAAGCCGCCCAGTCGAACTTGCCGCTGTCTACAATTGCGCCGCCAGTCACGGTGCCATTGCCGGTGAGGTATTTTGTCGTTGAGTTCACAACAAGCGTCGCACCATGTTCAATCGGTCGGCAGAGGTACGGCGTGGCCGATGTGTTGTCGACGATAAGCGGCAGGCCCACGTCATTGGCCAATTCGCCAATGGCGTCGAGGTCAGTGATGTAGCCGCCGGGGTTCGCGATACTTTCGCAGAAGATCGCGCGCGTATTGTCGTCGACGGCGGCCCTGACGGCGTCAAGGTCGTCGAAGTCGACAAGTCTTGCCGACCAGCCGAAGCGTTTGATGGTATGGGTAAGCTGCGTGTAGGAGCCGCCATAGAGACGGGTGGAGGCCACGATATTGCAGCCGGGCATCATCAGCGGGAACAGAGCCATAATTTGTGCGGCGTGACCGGACGAGCAGCAGATGCCTCCTACGCCGCCTTCAAGGTGGGTGATGCGTTCTGCGAGGGCCGACACGGTCGGATTGGTCAGGCGCGAATAGATATAGCCAACTTCTTCCAGATTGAAGAGTTTTGCGGCGTGATCGGCGTCGCGAAAGGCATATGCCGTTGTCTGATAGATCGGGACCTGGCGGGCGCCTGTTGCCGGATCCGGATGCGCACCGGCGTGAATTTGAAGTGTATCAAAGCCTAGTTGGCGTTCGGACATTTTTTGGGTCTCCCTGAATTAAGTTGGTCGGATCCTAGAATAGTGCCGTGCGGGCTGCAATGCCGGATCAGATGCCGATCAGGCGCATGACAACCACGTAATAGACGGTGTCTTTGTATTGGGCTGCGCTGACGGTCACCACAAGGCGTTCGACAATAGCTCCGCGGATCGTCAGTTGGACAGAGTCCTCGACGCGGTGCTGCGCGAGCATTTCGACCGGAGAATACGGCGCGTTCAGCGGCATGCCCGTGGCCGGTTCAAATGCTTCGTCGCGGCGCACGACGGGAAGGTCGAACATGGTTTGCGCCGCACGGTTTGCATAGACGACTTTTTCGTCCTCTGTGACGACCATGACCGGGTCGATCATCAGCTCGAGTCCCGCGCGCAGTTCGTTCTCCGGGACGTTAAGGGCCAAAAATCCCGTGACCGCGCCCGCATCGTTCACACGTGGGACAATATAGCGTTGCCAGGCCCGCACAAAGATGTGCTGCGGCGGCTCATGCTCGGAATATACGGATTGGCCGCGCTCAATCATTGCGCTGTACAGACCGGTGAAAAACGTGCCGACATGGCCGGCGATTTCCGACGTGAGATGGCCGGTCAAATCCCGCCCGTAGTTCTGGGCAATACCTGCGCCGTAGTAGGTGTAAAGAAAGTTATTCTCGCCCTCGACGGGCTCGATCATCATGATCCATTCCTTAAGGTCCCCGAAAACATCGAGGTTGATATCACCGTCGGGCAATGTGCCGTCATCGCGCGCGAGCACCCGGCATATGGCAGCGAATTCGCGCAATAGTGGATTGCGGATTTCTACGTCAGTGGGGGACCAGATAACGTCTGGCGCGCGTGCGCCTGCTGCGTTGAACATTTGGCGGACAAGGTTGGGCGCGGCCGGAGCGAAGCTGTCCGCGATTAGGTCAATCACGTCATGCTTGGAATCTCGCTGTGCCATATTTGTGCCCGTTCGTTGGTTTTCGTGCCCCGCCTTTAACCTGCTCGCGCGGCGTTCAGATTGCAAGGATCAGCGCATCCAGAGACGGTCTCTTTCTATCCGGGCGCGTTTGGTTTTGTTCGCGCGCGCGTCTGGTCCTCGAAGAAGACCAATTGTGCGTCGCCTGTACGTGCACAAAAAAAACGGCAGGGCGCGCCAGTGCAGTGTCATCTCGCCGTCGAGGCCATCCGGTGCAGGGCCGGGACAACCGCGACCCAAGGCTGAGACGACGACGGACAGGACGAACTGGTCAATCCAGGGAAACAGGCTTCGCGCGGTAAGTTCTTCCATCGGGTCATCGCGCGGGCTGGTCATCACAGCAAGACTCCGGTCGCGAAAGTCTTGTAGGGCGCGGCCGAAGAACCAATCCCGATTGAAATGGCGATAGTGATATCCGGGGCTATAGAGCGGCGGATCGGGCCATCGAGGCCGAGGGATGGTCTAAATCAAATGAGATTTGATCGATAAGGCCGGTGAATAGCGTGTCAGTGTCAAAGAAGACGACGGGCTCGTTGGGGGCCAGTGTCGAAAGGGCCTCGACTTTGCTGCCTTGGGGGCGGTTTTGCCGAAGTGCTTGGTTTCAACGGGGCGGATTTCTGCGCCGAGGTCTTGCAAAAGTCTCTGCACCCCGTCGTCGGTGATGCCGCAGTCTCCGCGCCAGTTAGGGCCGGGGCGGGTTCTACCGCGATACGTTTGCCTTATAGGTCAATCTCCCCGACTGGGCGAAGATAAGAAGGGTGGGGCATGTTCCGGGCACCTTAGCCGTGTGATTTCGCGCTGAACAGACGCGTGCTGGGCGCTTTAGCTTTTGGCGTAGCCGATGCCTTGGAGAGCGTCCTTGATTTCGTCAAGGATGACCGGGTCGTCGATGGTTGCTGGCATCTTAAAGTCAGTGCTGTCGGCGATTTTCACCATGGTCGCGCGCAAGATTTTGCCCGACCGCGTTTTCGGCAGGCGCGGCACGACGCAAGCGAGTTTGAAGGCGGCGACGGGGCCGATGCTATCGCGGACAAGCTTGACGCAATCTGCCACGATTTCCGCGTCCGAGCGCGTTGTGCCTGAGTTGGTGCAAAGAAAGCCAACCGGAAGCTGGCCCTTCAACTCGTCCGTCACACCGATGACTGCGCATTCCGCGACGTCCGGGTGGGCTGCAAGGACTTCTTCCATTCCGCCCGTGGACAGCCGGTGGCCGGCGACGTTGATGACGTCATCAGTGCGTGCCATAATGTAGAGGTAGCCGTCGTCGTCGACGTAGCCTGCGTCTCCGGTTTCGTAGTAGCCGGGGAAATGATCGAGATAGCTTTTGCGGAAGCGGTCTTCGGCGTTCCAGAGCGTGGGAAGTGTGCCCGGAGGAAGCGGCAGTTTGGCGGCAATCGCGCCAAGCTCGCCCGGTGGCAAGGGATGCCCGGCTTCATCGAGAATTTGGATGTCCCAACCCGGCATAGCGACAGACGGTGAGCCGATTTTGACGGGCAGCGCCTCGATCCCCATTGGGTTGGCAGCGATCGCGTAACCCGTTTCAGTTTGCCACCAATGGTCGATGACAGGCACGTTCAGCATCTTCACGGCCCATTCGATTGTGTCGGGGTCGGCGCGCTCTCCGGCGAGATAAAGCGTCTGGAGCGACGAAAGGTCGTAATCGGCGACAAGTTCGCCCTTCGGGTCCTGACGCTTGATGGCGCGGAAGGCGGTCGGAGCCGTGAAGAGGACTTTGACTTTGTGTTCCTGAATGACGCGCCAGAAGGTGCCTGCATCGGGGGTTCCAACAGGCTTGCCTTCAAAGACGATGGTGGTGTTGCCGTGGATGAGCGGCGCGTAACAGATGTAACTGTGGCCGACGACCCAGCCGACGTCTGAGGCCGCCCAATACACGTCGCCGGGTTCGACATTGTAGATATTTTTCATCGTCCAATGCAGCGCAACCAGATGGCCGGCTGTCGGGCGCACGACGCCTTTAGGCTGTCCGGTCGTGCCTGAGGTGTAGAGAATGTAGGCCGGGTGGTCGCCGGAGACCGGGACACAGTCGGCAGCGGCGACACCGCTTTGCACATCGTTCCAGTCGAAGTCGCGCCCTTCGATCAGGGTGCCGACGGCCTGTTCTCGCTGGAAAATAATGGTGAAGTCGGGCTTGAAGTCGGCCATGTCGATGGCGGCATCAAGAAGCGGTTTGTATTCGACGATGCGCCCCGGCTCGACGCCACAGGACGTGGCGATGATGGCTTTGGGTTTGGCGTCATCAATGCGCACTGCAAGCTCATGGGCTGCAAAACCGCCGAACACGACAGAGTGGATCGCGCCAATCCGCGCGCAGGCGAGCATTGCAACAAGCGCTTCAGGAACCATCGACATATAGATGACGACGCGATCGCCCTTACTGATGCCTTTGGCCGCAAGCGCCCCCGCGAGCGATGCGGTCTGTGTCTGTAGTTCTTTATATGTAGTGGTGCTTTTCGCGCCGGTAATTGGGCTGTCGTAAATGATTGCCACGCGGGCGCCGTTGCCAGCCTCGACATGGCGATCAACGGCATTCCAGCATGTGTTAACTTGCGCCTCGGTGAACCACTCATAAAGCGGTGCAGCATCCGCGTTCAGCGCGCGGCTTGGCGGTGTGACCCAATCGATGGCTTTCGCCGCCTCCATCCAAAAAGCGTCCGGGTCTGCTTGTGCAGCTAGATAGACATCGCGATAGCCCATGGGTCCCTCCTCCTCGAGTTGCTTACGGAATAGGGCCACAGATGGGCCTCGGGCAAGCTTTGCGGGGCTGGGCGTGGCAGTTTATCGCAAAATATTTGCAGAGTTTGCGATCAGGGGTTGCAAAATTTTGCAAATCCCGTGGCGTTATGCTTTTGACGCGGCCACATGGCCTTGCGATTGCAAACTTGCAAAGTCGGCGCGACGGCAGAGAGCGCTCGCGCCGAGAATCGCTTAGCTGTAGAGCGACAAAGGCGTCCCCGCGAGGGCTGACATGTTCAGCAAGCCACGGGCGGTGATCGACGGTGTCACGATATGCGCGCGGTTTCCCATGCCCATCAGGATGGGTCCAACCTCAAGACCTCCGGCCTTCATCTTGAGGATATTCCGAACGCCTGAGGCCGCGTCAGTGTTGGCGAAGACCAACACGTTGGCAGGCCCCTCAAAGCGCGCGTTCGGCATGATGCGTGCGCGCAATTCGGGATCAAGGGCTACGTCGGCGTGCATTTCGCCCTCGTATTCAAAGTCGCGCGGTTCGCTATCGAGGATGTCGACTGCGCCACGCATCCGGCGGCCTGTTTCGCAATCAAGATTCCCGAACTGGCTATGCGAGCAAAGCGCGATTTTGGGAGCAAGCCCGAAGCGTCGCACATGGCGCGCGGCAGCGATCACGGTTTCGGCGACCTGATGTGGTGTGGGCTCCGGGTAGACTTGGGTGTCGGCGACAAACATAGGGCCATCTTCGAGGATCATCAGGCTGAGCGCGCCAATCGCATGGAGGCCGTCGGTGGCCAAAATCTGATTGATGTAATTTAGATGCCACAGATATTGGCCAAACATTCCACAGATTAGGCTGTCGGCTTCGCCACGATGGACCATGACCGCGCCGATTGCGGTTGTATTGGTGCGCATTACGGCGCGCGCCAGGTCAGGCGTCACACCGTGGCGATCCATCAGGCCATGATATGTCTGCCAGTAGTCGCGATAGCGGGGATCGTTTTCCGGGTTCACCACCTCGAAGTCGACGCCTGCGTGAATGGCAAGGCCCGCGCGTTCGATCCGGCTTTCGATGACGTCTGGACGTCCGATAAGGATCGGCTTGTCCGTCATCGTCTCGAGCATTGCATTGGCGGCCCGCAGAACGCGTTCGTCTTCGCCTTCGGCAAAAACGATCGTGCGCTGGGCAGTTGCTGCGGCGTCAAATACCGGGCGCATTAGCATGGCGGATTTGAAGACCGACCCGTCAAGCTTGTGCTTATAGGCCTGCATGTCTTCGAGTGGTCGCTCTGCTACCCCGGTTTCCATGGCCGCACCCGCGACGGCACTTGCGACGACACCTATCAGGCGAGGATCAAAGGGCTTCGGGATCAGGTAGTCGGCGCCGAAGGTCAGTTGCTCGCCCTTATAGGCGGCGGCGGCTTCGGCGCTTGTGGTTGCGCGGGCCAAAGCGGCAATACCTTCAACGCAGGCGATTTTCATTTCGTCGTTGATGGTTGTGGCACCCACATCAAGCGCGCCACGGAAGATGAACGGGAAGCACAGGACGTTGTTGACCTGATTTGGATAGTCCGAGCGACCGGTTGCAATAATGGCGTCGGGAGCAACTTCGCGCGCGAGTTCCGGCATGATTTCAGGCGTTGGATTTGCGAGCGCAAAAATAATTGGACGCGCGGCCATTTTCTTTACCATTTCCGGCGTCAGGATGCCTGGCCCGGAAAGGCCGAGAAACAGGTCAGCGCCGTCGATCACATCAGCAAGCGAGCGCGCCCCCCCTGGCTGTGCGTAGTCTGCTTTTTGCGGGGTCATATCTTTCTCGCGGCCCTCATGTACGAGGCCTTCGATGTCGACGAGGAAGACGTTTTCGCGTTTAACGCCAAGCTTCAAAAGCATGTTCAGACAGGCGATGCCGGCGGCTCCGCCACCGGTGGAGACGATTTTGATGTCCTCGAATGCCTTGCTGGCAACGCGCAAGGCGTTGGTGGCGGCGGCACCGACGACGATTGCCGTGCCATGTTGGTCGTCGTGAAACACCGGGATGTTCATTCGCTCGCGGCAGATTTTCTCAACGATAAAGCAATCCGGCGCTTTGATGTCTTCAAGGTTGATCGCGCCGAATGTGGGTTCAAGCGCACAGACGATATCGGCGAGCTTTTCGGGATCGTTTTCGTTCAACTCGATGTCGAAACAATCAATATTCGCGAACTTTTTGAACAGGACGGCTTTGCCCTCCATCACCGGCTTGGACGCAAGGCCGCCGATGTTGCCAAGACCAAGTACCGCGGACCCGTTGGTGACCACTGCGACAAGGTTGCCGCGGGCAGTGTAGTCGCGGGCAGTTTTAGGATTGGCTTTAATCTCGAGGCAGGCTTCCGCCACACCGGGTGAGTAGGCAAGGGCCAGATCGCGCCCGTTTGCCAGAGGCTTCGTGGCGCGTATTTCGAGCTTTCCGGGCTTGGGGTTGGCGTGATAATAAAGGGCTGCCTTTCGGAGCGCCTCCTGTTTCGGATCGCTTGTCATCCCATCCCTCCCGAATTTTGTTTAACGTTAAACAATCTGTTTGTCTGCGCTTAGCCTGAGCCAGAAACGACGTCAAGGTGACAGGCTTGCGCTACGACTTTATGGACGGCAGTCTGCGGCACATTGGGCGAGGAGAGCAAGAATGACCGACATCCGTGCCGAAGTACGACTTCCGACTAAGGAACTGCGCGACGATATTCCGTTCTTTACCAAAGTGTTGAAGATGCGGATGGACACGATCTATCCGGCGGATGATCCCACTGTAGCGGTATTTTCCGGACATGGCCTTCGGGTGCGGGTAGACGCAAACGCGACTGAGCCGCCCGGAACGCTTCGCATTTTGACGCAAGATCCGGACGGATTTGCGGACGGTCAACGTGTGCTGGGCGCGCCAAATGGTACCCGGATTGAGATTGACGCGCTGAACCCGCCCTTCGTTTTGCCTGAGACCGAGTATGCTTTTGTCGTGCGGCGTCTTGCCGACCAAGCCCCTTGGGTGATTGGCCGTGCGGGCATGCAGTACCGTGATCTTATCCCGTCGCGACTGGGCGGGTCCATCATCGCAAGTCACATCCGCATTCCGGACGGCGGGCCGGTGCCGGACATGGTTCACTATCATACGGTTGGGTTTCAGCTTATTTTTTGTTACCGGGGTTGGGTTGATCTTGTCTATGAGGATCAAGGCGAACCGTTCCGTTTGTTCGCGGGAAACTGCGTGATCCAGCCACCGGAAATTCGCCATCGGGTACTTTACGCAAGCGATAATATCGAGGTCATCGAGATTGGCGTGCCTGCCGAGCATGTCACAACGATTGATCATGACATGGAGCTGCCGAACGCCTCAGTGGATCCGGAACGCCGCTTTCAGGGCCAACGGTTTGTGCATCATAAGGCCGATGAGGCGAAATGGAGCGCGTTTCGACTGCCGGGGTATCAAAGTCGGGACACAACGATCGAGGTCAATACCGATGGGGTCGCGGGCGTCCATGTCGTGCGACGTGGCGTAGGCGTACCGGAATGGACGCGTCATGAGGGCGATATTTTGTTTACTTTCGTAATGGAGGGCACGATGACACTGGAGGGCGAGGGCAAAGACCCGTTCCGCCTTTCTCCGGGCGACGCGTTCGTGATCCCGCCCGAGATGATGACCAGATACGCCGATCCGACGGACGATATCGAATTTCTGGAAGTCGCGCTTCCTGGCGCGTTTCGCACGATTTCCGTCTGAGCGCCCTTGCGCTTGGCTGTCCCTCGGGTCACGCTTGGGAAAAGCCCGAGGGAGAGCTCCTGATGAGCCTGATCGACGATGCCGCGCGTGTGCGGGAAAACGCCTATGCGCCTTACTCAAAGTTCAAGGTAGGGGCCGCGCTGAAGACTGCGTCGGGGGCTGTTTTTGTGGGCTGCAATGTCGAGAACGTGGCCTACCCTGAAGGCACATGTGCTGAAGCGGGGGCGATCGCTGCGATGATTGCGGCCGGTGAGGTTAGCTTTATCGAAGTGGCGGTTATTGCTGAAAGCCCGTCGCCCGTGCCGCCGTGTGGGGGATGTCGGCAAAAGCTGGCAGAGTTCGCCGAAAGTGGTGCTCAGATCACCATGGCAACGACAGAAGGCGCGCACCTCGAGATGGCCGTGGCCGACCTTTTGCCGGGTGCGTTCGTGGCAGGCCACATGGATCAGGTCTGAGAGATGGACGCCCCCCGCATCATCAGGAAATTACGTGACCGCGAGGAGCCGACGCAGGCCGAGCTGAATTGGTTCGCACGGGGTTTGGCTTCGGGGGGCGTTTCCGATGCGCAGGCCGGGGCATTCGCGATGGCGGCCTGTGTCAACGGCCTGTCGGAAGACGCACGTGTGGCGTTGACGTTGGCGATGCGGGATTCGGGCGATGTCTTAGAGTGGGATTTGCCGGGCGCGGTCATCGACAAGCATTCGACCGGCGGGATTGGCGATTGTACGTCTTTGCTGTTGGCGCCGATGTTGGCCGCGGCGGGGGCCTTTGTGCCGATGATTTCGGGGCGCGGTTTGGGGCACACCGGCGGAACGCTTGATAAACTTGAGGCGATCCCCGGCGTGTCGACGGATGTTGATGAGGCGCGATTCCGCAAGATGACGCGCGACATCGGTTGTGCGATTGTATCGGCAGCATCCGACATGGCACCGGCGGACAAGCGGCTTTATGCGGTGCGCGATGTAACGTCGACTGTGGAGAGTGTGGATCTGATCACAGCGTCGATCCTGTCCAAGAAACTTGCGGCAGGTCCTGAGGCGTTAATTTTGGACGTCAAAACTGGTTCTGGCGCTTTTATGGAAAGTCTTGAAGCGTCGACAGCGCTGGCTGAAGCGTTGGTGAAGACGGCCAATGGTGCGGGCTGCAAGACGGCGGCTTTGATCACCGACATGAATCAGCCACTGGCCCCGGCGGCAGGCAATGCATTGGAAGTGGCCGTAATAATGGAGGCGCTGACAGCGCCGAAAAACTCGCGACTGGTTGAGGTGACCTTGGCGCTTGGAGCTGAATTGTTGGTTCTTGCCGGGATTGAGACCGAGGCCGAAACGGCCGCAATAAAACTGAGCGAACCCCTTACCAGCGGTAAGGCAGCCGAGATTTTTGATCGGATGATCGCCGAAATGGGCGGGCCGAAAGATTTCGCAAGCGACTGGAAGCGGCGATTGCCGGAGGCCAATGTGATCCGCGAAATTCCGGCACCTACGGCAGGTGTTGTTGCGGCATTGAACGGGCGCGGGATTGGCATCGGCGTGGTCCACATGGGCGGCGGCCGTCTGAAGGGCGGCGAGCGGATTGATCCTTCGGTCGGATACTCTGAGATCCTGGAGCTGGGCACGCGCGTGATAAAGGGGCAGCCGCTGGCGCGTCTTCATGCGGCAAGCGAGCGCGCGGCACAGGAAGCTGAAAAGGCGTTTTTAGCGTCGGTTGAAATTGGTGAGGCCGCAAGCCCCGGGTCGTTGATCGTGGCGAAGGTAGGCTGATGGCGCGCGCGTTTATTATTGTCCTTGATAGCGTCGGTATTGGCGGCGCACCGGACGCGGATAAGTTTTTTAATGGCGACACCCCGGACACCGGCGCGAACACGCTGGCACATATTGCTGGTGCCTGCGCGGCCGGTGATGCAGAGGAGGGGCGCAGCGGCCCGCTTCTGGTGCCAAATCTTGCACGCATTGGATTGAAAAGTGCGGTGAAGTTGAGTTCGGGCGATGATACTGCGGGATTGCCGGACGCGGAGCGGGGCCTTTGGGGCGCGGCGACGGAAGTTTCGCCCGGCAAAGATACTCCGTCCGGGCATTGGGAATTGGCGGGTGTGCCCGTTCCGTGGGATTGGACGTACTTTCCTGACGCCAACCCTACGTTTCCGTTGGAGCTGACCTCAGAAGTGGCGCGGCTTGCGGGGACGGACGGGATATTGGGCAACTGCCACGCGTCCGGCACCGAGATTATTGCGCGTCTTGGCGAAGAGCATATCCGCACCGGCTGGCCTATTTGTTATACGTCTGCGGACAGCGTTTTTCAGATTGCGGCTCACGAAGAGTACTTTGGTCTGGAGCGCCTTCTGGACCTGTGCCGGGGGCTTGCGCCGACGCTGCACGGCATGAAAGTTGGGCGCGTTATTGCGCGGCCCTTCGTGGGTGAACCGCTGGCGTTTGAGCGCACGGGAAATCGTAGGGACTTCGCAATCGCGACCCCGTCGCCAACCCTGTGCGACTGGGTGCAGGGAGCGGGGCGGCATGTCTCTGGCGTTGGAAAGATAGGCGATATTTTCTCAATGCGTGGGATCGACGAGGTGCGTAAGGGCGATGATGCTACTTTGATGGAGCATCTGCTTGATATCATGGCCGAGGCGTCTGATGGTACGTTCACCTTTGCCAACTTCGTGGAATTCGACAGTCTTTACGGCCATCGTCGGGATGTTTCAGGCTATGCGCTTGCGCTGGAATGGTTTGACACTCAAATGCCCCGGATCGAGGCCGCTATGCGTCCGGGCGATCTTGTGCTGTTCACCGCAGATCACGGGAATGACCCGACCTGGATCGGGACAGACCACACGCGCGAGCGTGTCCCGGTTTTGGGCTTGGGCGTTGGTGCAAAGCCGATTGGACAGGTCGCCTTTGTTGATGTGGCCGCTTCAGTGGCGGCGCATCTTGGAGTCCCTTCGCAAGGGCCCGGAAGGAGTTTTCTGTGACGGTTTCTCAAATGCCGAAAGTCGAATTGCATCTTCATCACGAAGGGGCGGCGCCCCCTGGGTTCATTCGCGGCTTAGCGGCAGAAAAGAAGGTCGATCTGTCAGGGATTTTCGATGAAAGCGGCGGGTATAAGTACAAGGACTTTTGGGACTTTCTGAAGGTCTATGAGGCGGCGACCAGCGTGTTACACACACCTGAGGATTTTGCGCGGCTGACGACGGCGGTTTTGGAAGAAAGTGCCGCATCGGGTGTGATTTATTCTGAGACGTTTCTGTCGCCGGATTTCTGTGGGAACCGCGATGTGGGGGCCTGGCGCGAATACCTTGCGGCTATTCGTGAGGCGGCCGATGCTGCCGAGGCCGAACATGGAATTGTGTTGCGCGGGATCGTCACGTGCATCCGACATTTTGGCCCTGATAAAGCACGCGAAACGGCGAAATGTGCGGCGGAAACGGTTGGTGACTGGATCGTGGGGTTCGGAATTGCGGGCGACGAGAAAGCTGGCAAGCTTAAGGATTTTGAGTGGAGCTTTGATTGCGCCCGCGAGGCGGGATTGCGGCTGACGGCGCATGCCGGCGAATGGGGCGGGCCTGAAAGCGTACGCGATGCGCTGGACGATCTCCGCGTTGAACGCATTGGCCACGGTGCGCGCGCGATCGAAGACCTGACTTTGGTGGACCGTTTGGTGAAAGACGGGATTGTTCTTGAGGTCTGTCCGGGGTCAAACGTGGTCTTGGGTGCTTATCCTGACTGGCACTCTCACCCGATCCATCGTCTTAGGGAGCGGGGCGTGAAGGTGACGGTCTCGACCGATGACCCGCCGTTCTTTCACACGACGATGGTGAATGAATACAACCGTTTGGCAGATGCCTTTGAGTGGGACGAGGGGGTCTTCGACGAGATCGCCCGTACCAGTCTGGAGGCCGCGTTTTGCGACGCGCAAACGAAAGCGAAACTTTTGAAACGAATGGAGCCATCATGAGCAAGCATCTGACTGTCGTCGACCATCCGCTTGTTCAGCACAAGCTGAGCCTAATGCGGGATAAAGACACGTCTACGGCGGTGTTTCGCCAGCTTTTACGAGAAATCAGCCACTTATTAGCGTATGAGGTGACACGCGGGTTGCCGATGACCACGCGCGAGATCGAAACGCCGATCAAAACGATGCAAGCGCCCGTTCTTGACGGTCGCAAACTTGCGCTGGTGTCGATCTTGCGCGCAGGCAACGGATTGCTTGATGGGATGCTTGATCTGATCCCGTCGGCGCGAGTTGGGTTTGTCGGGCTTTACCGCGATGAAGAAACGCTGAAGCCGGTGCAATACTATTGTAAGTTGCCGAGCGAATTGTCGGATCGATTGGTCATTGCCGTGGATCCGATGCTTGCGACCGGTAATTCATCGGTTGCGGCGATTGATCTTATCAAAGAGCGCGGGGCGACGGACATTCGGTTCCTCTGTCTGCTGGCTGCGCCCGAAGGCGTGGCCCGCATGAAAGAAGCGCATCCGGACGTACCCGTGGTCACAGCGTCGCTTGATGAGCGATTGAACGAGCTTGGTTATATTGTGCCTGGGCTTGGCGATGCGGGAGATCGGATGTTTGGGACAAAATAGGCTAAACGCTCTTTACAGGGCTGGGTAGTCAAGTCATTTTAGCCACAACATCTTGGGGAAGGATCGATCCATGCGCGCATATATTGGTAGTTTAGCGGTTTTTGTCATTTCCGCAGTGGCGGCCACAGGCTCTCCAGCGCAAATGCCGCCGGACGATTACATCGGGCGCGCGTTTGTTGACAGTGAGGGATGTGCTTTCAGTCGCGCTGAGATGAATGACGCGATTGTCTGGGTCGCACGACTTGATGCTTCACGCGCTCCGATTTGCGACGAAGTGCCGACGTTTTCGGGAGCAACCGAAAGAGTGTTCGTGACGTCTCCGGTCTCGGTCAGTGCGGCGGCGACGTCCGCGCCGGTCGTTTCAAAGCGCGCAGTACCTGCTAACGCTTTCTCACCAAAGGGGTTCCGGCCGGCGTGGAATGACGGCCGGCTTAATCCGAACCGGGGGCCGCGCACGTCTGCAGGGGACGCGGCAATGTTGCGGATTTGGTCTAACGATGTGCCGATGGTTCGGCGCGGGAACTAGGCCTCACAAATCTGTTGAAGCGCGATCCACTCGCTGTCCGTCAAAAGCGGGGAGGTCGGGATTTGTGCGCCTGCATTCGCCAGGATCTCGACCGTCTCAGCCGCTGGGGAAACAGCCGTGAGATAGGCGTTGGGTTTCACTTCTGTAAGGATAAATTGATTCGCAAGCGCGCGGCTGTCGAGCGTCGCCCGATTAGCCACGATCAGGCGCTCGGCATGGGCGCGCAAGTCGTCCCCAGACATGTCCCCCGTCGTCAAAAGTCCAAATGCTGCGCCAAGGCCTGCGTCTTTTAACAAGCGCTCGAACGGGTCGTTTTCAACGCGTCGGAGGTTTTCGGCCAGAAGGAAACCGGCAAGGACATCCACCGTTTCAAAGTCTTCGACTAGCTTGTGGCTGACCAACAACGTGCCGCCTGGCAGATGTTGCGTCGTTTCAAGCGCCGAAGGAAGAATGAGTACGGTCAGGCTGTCACCGGGAAACAGGCGTTCCGTCAACCGGTCAAGGGCTGCCCGGGCTGTTGGTTGTTCGCAATGCGCCCCCGTCAGCCGTTCAATGTCGGAAGTAAGCCGTGCCCCGATGCTGTCGCGTGTGGCTTCGGGAATGATGCTTGAGGCGTACTTTGAAAGCGCGCCGGGCAGCCAGAAAACACCCAGGCCAAGGATTGCCGCGCCGATGCCGCTAAAGATCAGTGTTCGAAGACGCCCGGGATGGCGACCTTGGCGGCGCACAGCGCGAAGCACTTTTTCCACCGCGTCGATCATTTCGTCGTCGGCAATTTCCAACGTTTCCGGAGTGTCATCGCCTGGGGCGTATATCGCGGGTCGCGTGCCGGGGTTTTGACGGCGGATGGCAGGCAGGGACCAGTGGGTGAGGGCGACCTCGTTAAGGTCGGTTAACGTGAGCGTTGCGTCTCCGATGGCGACGAAGATATCGCGCCTTTGCGCGTCATCATCGGCGCGCCAGACACCCTCGGATTCCAGCCGCTGGTATTTTGCAAGCACTGTCACCCGCTCGACCGCCCCGCGTTTGTTTGTTGTTGTCGCGACGTTAGCCGATCCATGCGGGCGGAACAATCTGGACCACGACACAATCTGACGCCGCGTTCCCACGTGACAGGGCCGCGAGCTTCGGCCAGGGTCTGGACACACTCGCAAAGGGCAAAGCCATGACCGATTACCCCCATCTTTTCCAACCTTTGGACCTTGGGCACGTGACGCTGCCGAACCGGGTGCTGATGGGCTCGATGCATACGGGATTGGAAGAAGTTGGCGATTTTGACCGGGTTGCTGCGTTCTATGGCGCGCGGGCGCGAGGCGGTGTCGGACTGATTGTGACGGGAGGAATGTCTCCAAACCGCGAGGGGGGTGTGCTGCCCGGCGCTGCGGGGTTGTTCAAGCCCGAGGATATTGCAAACCATCACCGCGTAACCGGGCGGGTGCATGAGGAAGGTGGTCGGATTGCAATGCAGATCCTGCATGCAGGGCGGTATGCATATAGTCCGGAATGTGTTGCACCTTCTGCGGTTAAATCTCCGATTTCGCCATTTGCACCGCGCGAACTGGATGAAGATGGGATCGAAAAGCAGATAGCCGACATTGCAACGGCTGCGGCGCGGGCGCGCGACGCAGGGTATGACGGTGTCGAGATAATGGGATCGGAAGGGTATTTCCTGAACCAGTTTCTGGTTACGCACACCAATCGGCGGACCGATCGCTGGGGCGGAATTTATGAAAACCGTATGCGCTTACCGGTGGAGGTTGTCCGGCGTGTGCGGGCTGCGGTTGGCGACGACTTCATCGTGATTTATCGCTTGTCGATGATTGATCTTGTGCCGAATGGCTCGACTTGGGACGAGGTCGTGACATTGGCAAAAGCGATCGAAGGGGTCGGTGCGTCGATCCTGAATACCGGCATTGGGTGGCACGAGGCCCGCATCCCGACAATTGCGACGTCCGTGCCGCGTCGTGCCTTCACCTGGGTTACAAGGAAGCTGATGGGCGAGGTGTCGATCCCGGTGATTACGTCGAACCGGATTAACACGCCCGAAGTTGCCGAAAGTGTTTTGGCCGATGGTTGCGCCGATATGGTGTCGATGGCGCGCCCGTTTCTGGCGGACTCGGATTTCGTTGCGAAGGCGAACGCCGGGCGTTCGGCGACAATTGCGCCCTGCATCGCCTGCAATCAGGCCTGTCTTGATCATACGTTTGAAATGAAAGTCGCGTCCTGTCTGGTCAATCCGCAAGCCGCCCATGAGACCGAGCTTCAGTACACGCCGACGAATGCGCCCAAGCGGATCGCGGTTGTGGGGGCGGGGCCTGCTGGATTGTCTGCGTCGATTGTTGCGGCTGAGCGCGGGCATGCTGTGACATTGTTTGATCGGGCGAAGGAAATCGGAGGTCAGCTGAACATGGCCAAGAAGGTGCCGGGCAAAGAAGAGTTCTTTGGTCTTATCGATTGGTACCGGACGATGTTGGTCGAGCATGGCGTTGATGTGCGGCTCGAAGTCGAAGGGGAGGCCGACGATTTGGTGGGGTTCGACCATGTGATCGTCGCGACGGGTGTTGTCCCGCGCGATCCCGGGATTCCGACCTCCGGCGGGATGCAAGTCGTGAACTACGTCGATATCCTGACGGGTCGCGCGGTTGCGGGCAAGCGCGTCGCGATTGTGGGTGCGGGCGGCATCGGCTTTGATGTGGCAGAGTTTTTGACCCATGACGGTGAAAGCCCGGCGGAAAACCTTGATCTTTGGAAGGAAGAGTGGGGGGTATCAGACCCGGGCAAGCATCGCGGTGGCCTCGCGCCAGAAGGGGCTTCGCCGGCGCCATCACCGCGCAAAGTGACGTTGTTGCAGCGAAAGGCCGAGCGTCCGGGCAAGCGGCTGGGCAAAACGACCGGCTGGATCCACCGGACAAGCTTGATGAGGAAGGGCGTAAAGATGATGGGCGGGACAGACTATGTTCTGATCGACAGACATGGTTTGCATGTGACGACATCGGATGGCCCCGCACTGATTGAATGCGATACGGTCGTCCTTTGCGCCGGTCAGGAGCCTGAAAGACGCCTTCGATCGGCGCTTGAGGGTCGGGGCGTTGAAGTTCACGTAATTGGCGGCGCTGACGTTGCGGCAGAATTGGACGCAAAAAGGGCAATAGATCAGGGCGCACGACTTGCGGCAGGCCTTTAGTGCTTAATATATTGATAATAAACCAAATAGTTGTATTTTGAGCTTTGCTCGGTCGTTTCCCATCCTAAAACGATCCCGACAATACCGGGAAATTGTCGGGGACTTTCCGCATTCTTGCCTGATTTCACCATCACAGAGGTGTTTGCCGGGGGGCGCAAAAGAATAAGGGTAAAGCTCCTAATGGACCGACTGACCGAAATGGAGGCGTTTGCAACCGTCGTTGATCAGGGCGGGTTCACAGACGCTGCCAAGAAAATGGGTATCTCGAAATCAGCCGTGTCAAAACACGTCTCGTCTCTGGAAGCCCGGCTTGGTGCGCGCCTACTGAACCGCACAACGCGTCGGGTGTCTCCGACGGAGATTGGCCTTGCGTACTACGACCGCGCCCGCCGCGTTCTAAATGATGCAGGTGAAGCCGACGCGCTTGTCACCTCGATGCAATCAGCGCCATCCGGGCTGCTGCGGATTTCCGTGGCGACCGATTTTGGCGTAAATCATCTGTCACCGGTGCTTGGCGATTTCCTTCAGGAATTCTCGGACATCACGGTGAACATGGTGCTCAACAACCGTTATGTGGAACTGATCTCGGAAGGCTTCGACCTTGCGATCCGCATTGGCGAGCTGGAAGACAGCACTTTGCGCGCCCGCAAACTTTGCGAAACCAACCGTCGGATGATCGCATCCCCGGACTACTTTGCGAAGTACGGTCGCCCCCAGAAGATTGACGACCTGAACGAACACAAGCTTCTGCATTATTCGAACAATTCCAGCGGAAACGTCTGGAAGCTGACCGCACCTTCGGGTGAAAAGCGGCAGGTTCGTACCGCCGGTTGGCTTACGGTCAACGATGGCCAGTCGCTTTTGAATGCCGCTATTGCAGGTCTTGGCATCGCCTATCTACCATCCTTCCTATATGCAGACTCGATGCAAAAGGGCCTTGTGGAAGAAGCGATCCCAGAGCTTCCGATCGAAACCCAAGGCATCTACGCTGTGTACCCACCGGGCCGTTTCACCCAGCCCAAGGTACGCGCGTTCATCGATTTCCTTGTCCATTCCTTCGCCGAGAAGGGCCCGGACAGCTGGTAACATCCTCTCTGTTTTGACGAGTGTTCCCTCTATAAAAATCAACTCGGGCGCCCTAGGGCGCCCGTTTCTTTTCGTGGGATCAGGTGCCGTCGGACAGCAAAATAACCTCGACACGGCGGTTTTCTGCGCGTCCGGCTTCGGTCAGGTTTGATGCAATCGGAGCCAAAAACCCGACGCCATCGGCCTGCATTTGCGCAGGATCCACATCGTAGCCATCTCGAAGGCGGCCACGCACGCTTTCGGCGCGACGCTGTGACAGCGCCGTATTTGCAGCAAGGCTGCCGACGGCATCGGTATGCCCGACGATGGCAATTATGACGTTTGGATTGGCGCGCAGCCATGCCGCAAGATCGGCCAGGCTTTCGGATGCGGCATCGCTAAGCTCAGACGCGCCAGACCCGAAATCCAGATCGTCCAGAACGGCATGTCCCCTTGTTTCAAGGTCCGAATGCAGGTCGCCGGATGCGTTCGCCGAGAGAGTAGACGGCGCCAACGACGCGTCCTCGCGCGGAAGTCTCATGGGGAAAACCTCGGTGATGTGGACATAGCCCACTTGCGCATCGCGCGAGACCACAATCGAAACCTGACGGGCGTCCGTTGTGGCCTCATCTGAGTTTTCCATCAGAATATATCTGAAATCACCAAGATCGACGTGCATCTCTGGCTCGCCGAGAAGATCAAGCTGGAAGCGGAAATCGAAGCCTCCACAGGTTAGGCTTTCGCATTCGTAAACTTCGACGTACCCGCCTTCAAGCAAGGCTGTGCGGAGCGGGCGTAAAAGTTGGAGCGTTGTTTGCGCGCCTCCGCCAACGCGCAGCGTGCGTTTGCGGATAGCACCTTCGACCACAGGAGGGGCAATTTCCGCGGACCAGGCCGAACTGGGCAGTCTGACGGTGGACGCAGGCGATGCCTCGCGGCGGGTCTCAACCCCACGGGGGATCGAAAGATCCAATGCAGCTGCGGGGCTGACAGTTATCAAGAGAGCTAAAAAGGCGTTCCGGATCATCACTTTGCCTGTGGTGCACGACGATAGTGATACTGCCCAACGTCGCACATTCCAAGTGTGCGATACAAAGCATTTGCCGGCGAGTTGGCGCGGGTCACCATAAGCGCGAGCCATTCCGCACCTGTTTGATTCGCCCATTGGGCGGCGGCGTGCATCAAACAGGTGCCGATCCCACGGCGTTGCGACTCCGGGGCAACCTCTAGGGCGTGCAACATGGCGATATCGTCTGATTTGGCGACAAAGGCCGCTCCTAGACATTGGGTCGCGCCTTTGGCGACAAGCACGGTTTTTGTGTTCCTCACGCGGTCCATCACCGCGACCCGAGCTGGACCAATGCCGCCTTTTTCCCAAAGCGCGCGCACAACAGTGGAAGCGGGCCAAGTCGATTTGATTGTGGTGTCAGGCACGTCATGGGGGCGGTCTTTGATCGGCATCAGATAGATCGCGACGGGGTCCACAATGTCGTAATTGCGGGCCTTCAGCCATTCATCGAGGGCGTCGTCGCCTGGCCGCAACATGAACAAGGGGTGTTGCTGGAGGTCCCGCATTCCGACTTCCGCCGCTGTTATATCGTCTTTGCAAAGGTCAGCTGCAGCCGTTGCCGCGGAGACCCGCTGACCGCCACCAGCACCTTCCCGCAAGGTCCAGGGTGGCAGATTCACAAACCTCAAGGGCGGCCATGTTGCATCCAATGCAAGAAACAACTTGGACGATGTGGGGCGTGTCATCTCACAGCATCCGAGAACAGATCGATCAGTCTCCGAGTGGCCGCTGCAACCGCCTCGGAATCGCTCCCCCTAACCACGATATTTGCGCCATAAACGCCATTTTTTGTATAGGGATACGAGCCAAAGCTCAGGTCGTTGTACCTGGCGGCCAGGTCTGCGAGGGGTCCGGCGATATCGCCCTCACCACGCTCGATCCGGGTGGATGTGGAAACAAGCGGCGCTCCGCCTTTCAAGGTCGGCAGAACCGTTGCAACCATCGCCTGGAAAACCGACGGCACACCGGCCATCACATAGACGTTTTCAAGTTGAAACCCAGGCGCGGTCGAAACGGGGTTTTCGATTAATGTGGCGCCCTGCGGAATACGTGCCATCCGCAAGCGTGCATCGTTCAACTCCATGCCCTGCCGGTCATAGTGGGCCTGAAGGATCGCCCGGGCGTCGTCGCGCACGTCGATTGTCGCGTTGAAGGCAGCGGCAATGCAATCAGCAGTGATGTCGTCGTGGGTCGGGCCGATTCCGCCTGACGTAAAGACATGGTCGTAAGTCTTTGAAAGTATTTGTGTAGCGGCGATAATGGCATCGCTATCGTCGGACACAACGCGCACCTCCTTGAGGTCGATCCCGGCCTCGGTCAGCTGCCCAGCGAGATGGTAGGTATTGGTGTCCCTTGTGCGCCCCGACAAGATTTCGTCGCCAATGACCAGCACCGCAGCGGTTGGATTTGCCATTGTCTGAGGTCCTTGTTCCTTGGGTTTTGTCGGTATAGGCCGCGGCTCATGCTCTTTCCAACCCCTCTTGTTCCGGCACGACTTATCCGTCGCTACAAACGCTTTCTGGCCGATGTTGTTTTGGAAGGTAGCGGCGAGATGGTTGTCGCGCATTGCCCGAACCCGGGCGCGATGCTGGGGCTGGCTGACGAGGGCATGCGGGTTTGGCTGGAGCCGAACAATGATCCAAAAAAGAAGCTGAAGTACGGATGGCGTCTTGCTGAACTGCCCGGCGGTCATCTTGCGGGTATCGACACCGGCGTGCCGAACCGCGTTGTGGGCGAGGCCCTTCACGCCGGAGCGATTGGCGAACTTGCGGGATGGGACACCATTCGCCCCGAGGTGCGTTATGCCAAGAAAAGCCGGGTGGATTTCCTGCTGAGCGGCGCAGACGAGCCGGATGTCTATGTTGAGGTGAAGAACGCCCATCTGCGCCGAAACGGGGATTTGGCTGAGTTCCCCGATTGCGTGACAGCGCGTGGTGCGCGACATCTTGATGATCTGGCCGCGATGGTGGGAGAGGGGCATCGAGCGGTCATGCTGTATCTGGTCCAGCGGACGGACTGCGCCCGTTTCGATCTCGCCCATGACCTTGATCCAGCTTACAGCGCGGCCTTTGAAAGGGCGCGGAACGCCGGGGTCGAGGCGATTTGTTATGGCACGGTGATCACGACCGATGGCGTCGTTTTGGGCGCACCGCTTCCGATTGTGACATGACGCTGCGCCGCAGTGACTGGCGAATTCCCGGCGAACGATTTATATCAACCTGAAACGACACAGGAATTGAGATTTTGGACGACCGTAGGCAGGGCCGGATGACGAAAGATGGCATCCGCATTTATGATCGCGAAGACTACGCAGGCATGCTTCATGCCGGAGAGTTGGCTGCGCGTATTCTTGATGAAATCGCACCACTTGTGGTGCCGGGGGCGACCACCGGAGAGATCGATGCCACGATCACTCAGATGGTGCAGGACGCAGGCGCGACCTCAGCGACGATCGGCTACAAGGGCTATCAGCACGCAAGTTGTATCAGCGTTAACCATGTGGTCTGCCACGGCATTCCTGGTGATAAGCGTCTGAAAGAGGGTGATATTTTAAACGTCGACGTCACCGTGATTGTCGATGGCTGGTTTGGGGACACAAGTCGGATGTATGCGGCCGGCACGTTGTCGCGCAAGGCTGAACGTTTGGTGCAGGTCACACATGACGCTTTGTTCAAAGGCATCGAAGCCGTGAAACCCGGCAATACTTTCGGAGATATTGGCCACGCCATTCAGGCCTATGTCGAAGCGCATCGCATGTCGGTCGTGCGCGATTTCTGCGGTCATGGGTTAGGTCGCGTGTTCCATGCGCCGCCGAATGTTTTGCACTATGGGCGTCCTGGAACAGGTCCTTTGTTGGAGCCGGGAATGTTCTTCACCATAGAACCCATGGTTAATTTGGGGCGTCCCGAGACCAAGGTATTGGCCGACGATTGGACTGCTGTTACGCGCGACAAGTCTCTGTCGGCTCAGTTTGAGCATTCGGTGGGCGTGACTGAGGACGGTGTTGAAATCTTCACGCAATCACCAGGTGGGAAGTTTCATCCTACCTAGGGTGGTAGGACGGGTGTGTGTTCCGTCGTGCACAGGCATGGTGTTTGAAGCGCATTGCAAGAGCCGGCATTTTGGAAGCATTGCTAAGCCAGATCTCAACCAATGTGATCCCTGCTGATGGAAATCGTTCAAGACCTGTGCTCTGCTTCTTTAGGCGTTCGGGGAGTGAATGCGTTTCAATCCAAGGCAATCTCTCGAAGGGCGCGGCCCGAGACTTAGATGAGAGGCGAAAAGCCCTTTTTGCAGGAAGTTCGGGGGCCGGGTTTTGATGTGGAGCAACCACCGGGTTGAACCCTGGGTTGCTCCTGATCCCGGGCCTCTTTTGGCCGGTCAACCACTTTTACAGTGCTTTTTATGCCCCAGTCCTGTGAACAGCAGTTTCTTGGGGGGTATCTGCCAGCCTAATCCTTGACCCCGGTGGCGATTTGACGCGTCATAAGGCCATACTTCGCGATCGTCTTTAAGAGCACTGTCAGGTGCCGATGAGATGAAGTTTTTGGCACGAGCGTTGGCAACCAAAAATGACGCGAAGAAACGATAACTTGAGGGACATAAAATGCCAGTCAAACCACCAATCACCCATTTGCCGATCCGCATCGCTGAGACCGGGTTTTATAAGGGGTTTACCAAAGACGTCACGATCACATCGAAGTTTGCAGTCGGGGCGTTAATTCTTTGGGCAATCGCGTTTCCCGATCAAGCAGCCTCTGTGTTGGGCCAGCTTAACAATATCATTTTGGCGACCTTCAGCTTTTGGTACGTCTATGTGATGGCGTTCTTCGTTATCCTTTGTTTTGTGTTGGCGCTGTGGCCCGCCGCAGGAAAATTGCGATTAGGACTTGAGGACGACAGGCCCGAATTCTCTAATTTTTCATGGTTTTCGATGATGTTCGGTGCGGGTATTGGTATCGGCATGCTGACGTTTGCGACGGCAGAACCGATGTACCATTTCGCCAAGAATCCCAGCACGATCATGGGGCTGACCGAGGGCAGTACGGCGGGCAACGTGCGTGACGCCTACATCTGGTCTTTCACCCATTGGGGGCTGGCCGCTTGGGCATCCTATGCCATCGTAGGCCTGGCTTTGGGTTACTTTTCGTATCGTCGCGGCTTGCCACTGACTATCCGGTCAGCGCTGACCCCGATCTTTGGTAAATCCTTGTCGGGTCCAGTTGGCCATGCCGTGGACGTGGTCGCGGTTGTTGCCACGGTGCTCGGTGTTGCTCAAACCCTCGGCTTTGGAGTCGAGCAATTCGTCTCGGGACTGACACGGATTGGCTTTGGTGATTGGCTGCAAACAACAGCTGCTGACGGAACGACATCGTCATCCACCATGGGCATTGTCGTGGCTTTGGTTGTCATTATGGGCGCCTCGACCCTTTCGGCGCTGTCTGGCGTCGGCAAGGGCATCAAGTGGTTGTCGAATATCAACATGGGCCTGAGCTTCTTCGTACTAGCCTTTTTCCTGATCTTCGGGTCGACCTTTTTCGGACTGACGGCGCTTATCGTGGGTATTTGGGATTATCTGATTTCCATTCCCGGTAATATCTTGACGGTTTGGAGCAAGGACGGAACCGAAACCGGTGATGCACTCGCCGGTTGGCAGGGTGGCTGGACCATCTTCTATTGGGCCTGGTGGATCGCGTTCGCGCCGTTCGTTGGCGTGTTCCTTGCACGGATTTCGAAGGGCCGCACCATTCGCGAGTATGTCTTGGGAGCGATGATTATTCCTGCGCTCATGTGTTTTGTCTGGTTTGCACTTGTCGGCGGCACGGCCATCGATCTTGAGCTGTCAGGTGAGGCCGCAGGCGCAATCACTGGCGCAGGTCAAGCCGACCAATTGTTCGCGATGCTGGCGGTTATCCTAAGCCCGGCCTTGGCTTACCTGATGTCCGTTGTGGTCGTGATCTTGCTGCTCACATATCTCGTGACATCGGCGGATAGTGCAGTGCTGATCATTAACACAATCAACGCTGGGGGCGACGAAGGCCCGAAAGCGCGCCCACATATCTTGTTCTGGGGCGCGGCATTGGCATTTGTTGTTGGCGGTTTGATCATCGCCGGAGGTCTGGGTGCAATTCAGACAGCCATGGTGATCGGCGCGCTGCCATTCAGTCTTGTTATGGTGTTGATGGGGCTGTCGTTGATCAAGGCGATCTGGCGCGACAGTATGCGGCTGAAGCATGGTCTGCCGACGACGCATGCTGAGGGTGTGCCCGCCGAATAGGCCTTTGTACTCAACTTTCTGGGGCCCCGGTGTTTACCCACCGGGGCCCTTTTGGATTAATAAGATGGCGCGCGCCGCTGCACGTATCACCGCTTGCTCAATTCGACTTTCTTCCTGAGCCGGATCATGGGCCGTTATAAGCTTAAGCGTGCTTTCACGGTGTCATCCCTGAGCGCCTTGGTTTGGGGAACCGTCCGCCGGTCCAGCATCCCTATTTGATATCACAATCCAGTAAGAAATTTATGTGACCGTCTCAGTGCGCAAAGTACGCTCTAGACAATTGATCCAGTTATCTCGCGCCAGCTTTGCAAGAAGGGATTGGTCATACCCATGCTTTCCAAGAGCCGAAAGAAAGCTAGGAACACCCGTCACATCGCCAATTAATTTCGGAACAATACAACCGTCAAAGTCCGACCCCAGGCCGACATGATTTTCGCCCAGATGTTCGATCAGATAGTCCATCTGCCTGAACAGTGGCTCCCAGCCCATATCATTTGCCGCGGTGCCGTTCTCGTTGATGTAGAAGGTCGCGTAGTTGAAGCCGACCATGCCGCCCGTTTCGCGGATTTGTGCCAATTGGCGGTCTGTAAGGTTACGCGGGGTTTCACACAAGGCGTAGGCGTTTGAATGGGTGGCCACCAAGGGCGAGGTGCTGATCTTAGCGACATCGTTGAAACCCGCGTCGTTCAAATGCGACAGGTCAATAACCATGCCAAGCTCGTTGCAAAGCCGTATGAGGTCCTTGCCTTTTTCGGTCAAGCCGTTGCCGATGTCCGGAGAACCGGGGAACTTCATCGGCACACCTTCGCCAAAAATTGTCGGTCGGCTCCAAACCGGCCCAAGCGAACGTAAGCCCATCTCATAAAACAAATAAAGCGCGTCAAGATCAGGGCCGATGGCCTCGGCGCCCTCCATATGCATGACGCCAGCGATGATGTCATCTGACATGGCGTTGCGAACGTCCGAGGCTGTCCGGCACACTTTAAAGTCATTGGGGGCGACGCGTTCCATCCAATGCAACAGACCCGCCATGGTCATCGCCATGGGCTGAGCTTCACCGTGGTTCATTTGCGGCGGCGTCGGCAGGTCATAGGGCGGGCTTGACATCAGTGTGGCGAAATCTGGCGGTGGGCCACCGGAAATCGGCGGCACGAATATCGCGAACAGTCCTCCAGCAAATCCGGCCTGTTTCATGCGCGCCAAATCAAGGTGACCGTTGCCTGTGCGACCAAGCCAGACTTCCTCGCGCCGGGCCGCTGTGAACATCAACCGTAGGAGAAAATCATTATGTCCGTCGAAAAATGGAGTGCGTTCTGTCACGGTTTAGCCTCGTCTAAAAGATGTTTTTGCGCGTCGCAGCGCGCTCTGGTTTGCGTCAAAAGCGATGAGGACTCTTCGTCTATGATGCCGAGCGCATCAAACTGTGCGACAATATTTTCCAAATACTCAAGGCTCGTACCCAGAATCCCAACACCGTTTATAAGACAGTTTATTTGCTCATCCCGGCTAATTTCACCGCATATCTGCTCTGCTTGATGATCGGCCGTAAAGGTAAGGACCTTTCGCTGCTGATCCCCCGTATCGGCAGTTACAAAAGTCGGAATATAGGTTGGGGCGACCAATTCCCGGCGCCAAAGAATTTCGGTTTCGACGTCGACGATGTCTTGGGGAATTCGAAATGCCAACCCGTCGCAGCCATCGCCATGATCAAGGGCTGCCATTAGGCCTGGCACTTCGCGGTTTCCGCGCCCTCCGTAGATTTCTTTAAGTATGAATCGCCGTGAATAGTCCGCCACCTTGGCCCGACGAACCTCGGAAAACTTGAAAGCGGGATCCCACATCAGCGACCCATAGGCAAAAACCCAAAGGTCTTCATCAGGGTGGTCTTTCAGAGCCTCGAGGCGGCTTTGTTCACGCTCATCATCTGTGTGAAGAAACTCACCAACCCATTCCAGTTCGGGGTGTTTCTCCAAAATAGACTCAACACGAAACGTCCGAAAAAACGACGTCAACGGATCGGTGATCTTGTCACGCAATTCCGGATGATGGCGGAAGGGGTCTTCCTCAGGCTTCATCTGCGGGTCTCATTTCAATCGTGTTTCCGCTCAGTGCTGCAGGAGCCACGTTACACAGGCTCTTCCATTCTGTCTCTGTGCATTCGTCCAATGTCATCTCTAGGAGGTGCTCCAAACTTGGGGCCGTTCAATCCTGAAGACTGCGAGCCTCCAAATTAAGAGGCCCCGCGTCGCCCTAATCAACGCGGTGTGCTGATTAATTGGGGGGAGGTCATGCGGATTTAACGTCAATGCCAGCGCCGTAGACCGCAAAACCGGTGCCTCTTGATGACTGTACTTTTGTTGGCCTCGGTTCGAGGAATTGCATGACTTCAGGCTTCTCAACTCGCGTTCCAACCAGAACTCAGACCAGTGCAATCCTACACATTTTCCTATTTGCGGCGTTGTTTTGGGTCATGTTGAGTGCTGTATTCGTTCGATAGCTTGATTTTGATCAAGGTTGCCCGCTCTCTTTCAGGGATGCTCAACCGAAGTGAGCGGGTTTTGTCCTTTTGCTGGTGACAACACTGTGGAGATGAGTTCGCTGGTGAACTTTTACCCTATCGCCGCGGGCAGGGCGCAAGACTATGAGGGGATAAGACTTGAAAAACCGAAGAACCATTACGCTGCCCACAGGCACGGTTCCAGGACCCGCACCTAAAATCAGGGACGTGCCTTTGCCTGGGCAATCGCCAAAGGCCGCCAGAGAAGACAATGATGCTCCGGCGCGCGTTGCAAAGATCCTGAGCAGTGAAGGTTATCTGCAGGCCGATGAGGACGTGGCTTTTCTTCGGTCAGACAATATGCGTGGTGTGCGACTGCAGCTTGATTTCATGAAAGCCGAACATGGGCTCGAAGCCCATGATGTGAAGCATACGATCGTTGTGTTTGGCAGCACCCGTATTCCCGAGCCAATTGCCGCGCGCACACGGCTCGAGAAGGCCCGTAGCAGGTTGGTCACGGACCCTGAAGACCCCGAATTGGTACGGGAGGTGAAAATCGCGGAGCGCGTTCTGCTGCGCGCTCCATATTATACTATTGCCCGGGAGTTTGGCGCTGCGGTCGGCAGTATAAAAGAGGCCCGCGACGGCGGTCAGATCGCAATGATGACAGGCGGTGGACCCGGTATGATGGAGGCGGCGAACCGGGGCGCGTTTAATGCAGGGGCAAAGTCCATCGGCCTGAACATTACTCTGCCAAATGAGCAGTTTCCCAATCCGTATCTAACACCGGGGCTTTGTTTTCGGTTTCACTACTTTGCTCTGCGCAAAATGCATTTTCTGAGCCGCGCGCGGGCCCTCGTCGCCTTCCCAGGTGGCTATGGAACTTTGGATGAACTGTTCGAGACTCTCACACTAGTGCAGACTCGAAAAATTGCGCCTTTGCCGATTATATTGGTCGGACGCGAGTTCTGGTCTCGTGCAATTGATTTTCCGTTTCTCGTCGAAGAGGGGGTCATCGACCCCGAAGACGAGGATCTCTTTTGCTTTGCCGAAACGGCTGATGAAATCCTGAAGATCATTGCTGATTGGTACGCGCAAGCCGGGCAACCGCTCATCGATTCCCCGGAAGACCTCTGACCACTTACACCGATATGACAACAGGAGAGCCCAATGAAGCTATCTTTTCACGGCGCTGCCAGAAACGTCACCGGCTCCTGCCATCTTCTTGAAGCAGGAGGACTACGGATATTGATCGATTGTGGGGCGTTCCAAGGAACACATCACGCGGATGAGGAAAATTCTGGTGATTTCGGCTTCAATCCTGCAGAGATCGATATCTTGCTTCTCACCCATGCGCATTTGGATCATTGCGGCCGTATTCCGCTGCTTGTGAAACGTGGCTTTACCGGCAGCATCATAACAACTGCAGCAACCCGTGATCTGGCCAAGCTGATCATGTTGGATTCTGCAAATATCCATGAGGAAGATGCGTCAAGAGCGTCTCGGCGAAATCGGCGCTCTGGCGGCGAAACGATCTCGCCGCTTTACGGTCAGATCGATGTTCTGTCTGCTTTGGATTATTTTGGACCAAATATCAGGTATAATGAAGAGCTTGCGTTGAATGATGCTGTGAAGGTCCGTTTCATCAACGCTGGTCATATCTTGGGTTCAGCTTCAATTGTAGTGGCGGCTACGGAAGATGGAACCACGCGCCGAATTTTGTTCTCCGGCGATCTTGGCAGC
>NZ_CALJXO010000376.1:0-10772 GCF_937988555.1 uncultured Boseongicola sp.
ATCAACGGCGAGACGCATTCCCTTTGGCGGGCTGTGGATCACGAAGGTGAGGTGCTGGAAAGCAACGTCACAAAGCACCGGGACCGCAAAGCCGCGTTGAAGTTCAAGACATCAATGAAGCGCCACGGACGTCCTCATACACTGGTGAGCGACAAGCTTCGATCCTACGGCGCTGTGATGAAAGTCATTGGCAATGCCGACCGGCAGGAAACGGGCCGCTGGGAAAACAATCGGGCCGAGAACGCGCACCCGCTGCCTGACAGTGGTTTGCTTGCAAAGCATGAAAAGGGGCCGTTTCGACGACGAGAACGCGCCATGCAGCGATTCCGCAGCATGCGATGTTTGAAAAAGCTCGCCGCCGTTCATGCCGCCGTCTATACTCATTTCAACCAGGAGTGCGCGCTCTACACACGCGCCAATTTCAAGGCCAACCGTGCCGCCACTCTTGCGGAGTGGTGCGGGCCTTGCGCGGCATGAAGGGCAGTCTTACTGTTCTAGTAGAGACTAGTTCGCATTCGTCTGACAGCACCTTTGCGATCATTGTAATCCATCTGAACGATTGTATCGTCGGTAAATGACTATCGGAGGAACGCATAAGGTTGACCATGTGCCCACCGCAGACCCGCGTCTGGAAACAGAGAGCGATTGGCGCACTCACATGAAAGTGCCCATGGAAGCTGGCATGGCGATGGACACGAAAGTTCCATCCCGCGTTGGGAAAACCCCGAGGGCAACGCTTGCAGCCGCATTTTTGCTCGCGAAGATGGGTGACCCAATCGGTGCGCGCGAGCGCCTCGGTTCTCTGGAAAAAAAGCTGGCGGAAGACATCCTAAATGATGGGTCGCTAAAATGTGAAATCTTGCTCGTCGACGCGCACATCAGGGTCTACGAGGATCGTGCACTGACCAAGTCAGATTCAACGCGTTTGTCACAATTGCTTTCAATGCTGCCAGCGGAGGATCGCGTCGGGCAGGCTTTGGCGTTTAATCATCTGTCGACCGCTGCTCTCCATCGAGGAGAATTCGATCGCGCACAGGATCATGCTGAAAACGCAATTAGACTTTACAGGCTGGGCGAGGCTCAATTCGGATCGTTGCACATGCATACGCACCTTGGCCAAATACGGATGATGAGGGGTGATTTGACTGGTGCGATCGCACAATATGATGAGATGGAAACCAGTCTGGATCAGTTGGCGGGCGATCCACAGGGGCTTCGAGCGATATGTCAGGCGCTGAAGTCAGAAGTGTTTTACGAGATGAACGATTTAGGGACTGCGCAATCGCTATTGGATGATGCTCTGGCAAGCATTGAACATGCCGACGCCTGGTTAGATGTTTTGGCAGCGACCTACCGTGTGCGCGCACGTCTTGCATTCGCGCGGGCCGGTCTGCCCGGTGCATTGAGCGAACTCGCTCATGCTGACGCAGCGGCGCGCGCACGGCAGATGCCGCGCTTGGCGCGCTTGATGGCTGTCGAGCGCATTCGGGTCCTGACGCTAAGCGACGAGATCAGTACAGCCAACAAGGAAATGATCACTATCGGGCTGGACCCCAGCAAACTCGATGCGGATCAGCCAGAAAGAGACTGGGGCTTGCGCCACGGCACAACCAATGTCGCAATAGCTCGTTGGTTGGTACGGGCACGTCGTCCTAAACGCGCGCTTGATTTCATCGAGTTGGCGGAGGAGACCGCAATTCGCGGCGGTCAGTTGCTGTCACTGGCAAAGCTGCGCGTGATCCGCACGCAAGCCTTCTGGCAGTTGAATGCCCGCCGCGATGCGACGAATGCACTGGTATCTGCGATCCGCTTGCTAGGTAATCAGCCCTTTCGCCGCTTTATATTGGATGAGGGGCTCGCGCTACAGCCAGCAGTGCAAGCGGTTTTAGATGGGGATCATTTGAGCGTGCCGATTGGCGGGGCACAAAGGCGCCAGCTTTCGGAGATATTGCATTATTGGTCTTCGGGTGCCCACCCGTCGACATTAGGCCATCTAGAAAGCGAGCAAGTCCTTGTAAGTAGACGCTACTTGGAGCTTTTGGCGCAAGGTCATTCAAACAAGGAAATCGGGCGCATAATGGGCGTATCGATCAATACGGTGAAGTACCACCTCAAGCAGATATTTGGCGATTTGCGCGTTAACAATCGGGCGCGCGCGGTTAGTCAGGCGCGTGAGCTCGGAATAATTAGCGACTAACTACCCGAATGGGTAGTCGTGTCACAGGCCGCTCAACCTCAGACTGATATCTATAACTGCTGATCGGATCAGGGGGATTCGTTGTTGAGCTGGGTTCATTTGATCACACCTATCGTAGCCCAAGGTTTTCGAGCCGCTGCTCTGCCTGCGCCCGATGGCTGTAAAGTGACGAACGCTCAAATCCGTCCGGGCCCGGCCTCTATAGAGTCTGCTGTTGATGAGGTTTTGGCTGCACCGGGGGTGATCGACGCGGCGATTATGGCCGAAGCCGACGGCGCACAGGCCATCGTGATTGATTGCATGCTCGATCCTGGCCTCGATGCTGCACGCGAGGCCATATCCATCCCCGTGATTGGGTGCGGAGAAGAAGCAATGCGCGCTGCTGGGGCACCCTTTGCTGTGGTCACAGTTTTACAGCGTCAGGAGCGTGCCTTTGGCGATCTGGCCCGCAAGTACGGGTTCGCGGACCTGATGACCGGTACGATCGGGATAGGTGTTCCTGTGTTGGCGCTTGAAACTGACCGAGCCAATGCTGTCGCGGCCACCATAAAAGGATCAGAGAAAGCGGTCTCAGGTGGCGCTGAAGTTATTATCTTTGGGTGCACCGGGATGCTGGGTTTTGCGGATGAGGTCAGCGCAGCACTCGATGCAATCAAGGTGATCGATCCTCTTCCAAACGCGATCGCTGCAGCCCACATTGCCGCTCAGAGTGGAAAAAAAACCGATAAGATGGTCTACCCCGCCCCGGACGCGAAATCTGTTGTGGGATTTTCAGAGTGGAGTGCGCTGGACGCCTTGATGAGAGGGCGCAGCGATGGCTGATGGAAAAATGTCCCAGCCACGCAGCCTGTCTCAGCACCAATTCAAATGGCTGCTTGTTGTGCCGCTTGTAGCATTTTTTGTGTTATTTTTCGTCATCCCGGTCGGGCTGTTGTTCGCAACATCTTTTAACCCGGCAAAAGTCGGGCAAGTTGCGCTTGTTTCCGACCTTACCTTTGACAACTATATTCGGTTCTTCTCGCGCTCGAACTATTTGATGGCCGCCGGGCGCTCGATCCTATTGGCCAGCATAGTTTCGGTGATCACATTGATCGTCGCGTATCCTATGGCCTTTGTTATAGCCAAAACAGAGAACCCCGCACGCAATACATTCCTTTTGATCTTAGTTTTGGCGTCAATGCAGCTGGATATGGTTATCCGTCTATATGGCATGATGGTGATTTTGGGCGACAACGGGCTGATCAACCAGATCTTGCAGGAGCTCGGTCTAACGGATGGTCCGGTTGCACTGATGTACAACTTCCGCGGTGTGGTTTTTGGTTTGGTACAATTCGCAATACCCTTCATGGTCCTTACATTGGTCGGCGTAATCAAGGGCATTCCCTCCAGTCTCGAAGAAGCCGCGCGCTCGCTTGGCGCATCGCGCAGGCGAGCGTTCATGCGCGTTACTCTTCCGGCATCAATGCCGGGTATTTTGTCGGGGTCGCTTCTGGTTTTTGCACTGTCAATTTCATCCTACATCGTGCCTGCATTGATGGGCGGGTTCCGTGTCGGTGTGCTGCCGATCCATATTTATCAGCAGGTAGCAGAGAGCGCTCGTTTTCAGTTTGGCGCGACGATCGCTGTGATCCTGTTTCTGATTAGCGCAGCAGCCGTTGCAATTTACTTGAGGCTGGGAAATCGGAAATCAGGGGGGCTTGCCTGATGGAACGCGCTATCCCTATCCCAATGCTGATCCTCGCGATCCTTGGCTTTTGCTATCTGTTGTTTCCGATATTGGTTGTGGTCTTGGCCGGGCTTACAACTGGCGAGTTTTTGACCTTTCCCCCCAAAGGTCTTTCCTTGCGATGGGTGATCTCGTTCCTTCAATCTGAGAAATACCTTTCGGCATTCTTCTTTTCCTTCAAGCTTGCTTTGATGACGATGGTTGTTTCGACGATCCTGGGAACGGCGGCGGCTGTATTCCTTGCCCGGTCACGTTTTGTAGGACGCTCAGCGCTGCGTGCTTTCTTTCTGTCGCCAGTGGTCCTCCCGGGTGTGGTGGTTGGATTTGCCCTCTACGCGTTTTTCATTACGAGTGGTTTGGGCATATCACGCACGATCTGGGGTTTGTGGGTCGGTCATATTCTCTACTCAACACCCTACGTAATCGGCACTGTTGGCGCGTCTTTGGCGACATTCGACGTTTCCTTAGAAGAAGCCGCGCGCAGCCTCGGAGCCTCTCCGCTTCGCGCATTTCGCAAGATTACCTTTCCCAACATTGCGCAGGGCATTCAGGCAGGATCAATCTTTGCCTTCATTGTCAGCTTTGGTCAGTTCGAGGTCTCGCTGTTCCTCTCAGCGCCTAATTCCGAACCACTGCCAATCGCGATGTATAATTCTCTGCGCTATAAATTCGAGCCCGATGCTGCCGCGGCTGGCATCTTTGCAATCACTCTTGTCATCGCATCGGTTCTTCTCACGAACCGACTGGTGAACATCCGTCGCCTGTTGGAACGGCAAGACGGGTAATTTCGAAACCAACCTTATGGAGCAATATCAAATGACCAAGAAAGCAACACATAGCAGACGTTCCGTTCTTAAGGGCGGATTGACACTTGGCGCTGCTGCAACCGTGCCAAACATGTTCTACATCAATCACGCTTGGGCCCAGGACGTTGTATATGACGGCGGTGTATTTGACGCAGGCGGCGCAACACTAAACGTCGCAGAATGGGGCGGCGGCTGGGAAGAGTTTGTGCGCAAGGCACTGACCAACCAGTTCGAAGAGGACTTCAATTGCAAAATCAACTGGGACACCTCGTTCCCTTGGTTCCCAAAATTCGTGACCCAGGGAGCTAACGATCCTGTTTATGATGTGGCCAACTGGAACTTGCCCAATCTGATGCAGACGAATGCGGCTGGTGACTTCTTCCTTACAACGGACGAGATCAAGGCCAATGTCCCCAACGCTGCGGACTGCTGGGATTTCGCCTTTGCGAGTGGCGCCGGGGTGACCTGGGCCTATCAGCCTTACGTCTATGCATACCGCACGGACCGGGGTGCTCCGGTAAACAACTTCCGCGATTTCTTTGCCGCGCGCTTCGCTAATAAGCGGGGCACCTACGCGACAGAAAATGGTCTGATGCACGCATTCTTCATGGCGACGGCCAAAGAGTTCGGCAAGGATCAGTACGACATGGAAGCTGCCTTCACGGCGCTTGAAGGCGCTATGCCGATGAAGATAAGCGAATTCACGTTCAATATGCTTTCGCTTTTGGAGCGTGGAGAAGTCGATATAGCGGTGCATATCGAAGGTGAGGCTCTTACGCTCAAGCGCCAGGGCGCTCCAGTCGATGTATGGGAATGGGACAGCAAGCCAATCTTGACCCAAACTAAGACGATCAGTCGCTATGCAGATCCGATGCAAAAGAAACTGGCTCTTGCTTTGCTAAATAGAACTCTGTCGCCAGATTTCCTTGAGCCATTTGGTGAAGAGTTCTTGTGGCGCCCGACGAACAGTAAGGCAGCGATGCCATCTGCGTTAGCCGCGGAAGGTGTGACCAATACTGCAGACGCCGTATCGGCATATTGGGTCCCAGACTGGGATTTCTTTGTTGCCAACAAGGAAGAGATTACGGACCGTTTGAATCAGATTTTCGGACTTTGATCCCTGTTGACCGGGGGCATATTGCCCCCGGTCACCCCAGAAGGAACGCCGATGGCCTACGTAGAATTCAAAGCAATCGCCAAGAGCTTTGGCAATTTCGTTGCCGTCGCAGATCTTGATCTAGAAATTGAACAAGGTGAGTTTTTCTCCCTGCTCGGTCCTTCAGGCTGTGGAAAATCTACGACTCTGCGGATGCTTGCTGGCTTCGTCAAACCCACAAAGGGCCACATCAATGTCCATGGTCGCGATGTTACCGCTCTGCCGCCAGAGGCCCGGGACATTGGGATTGTTTTTCAGAATTACGCGATTTTTCCGCACATGACCGTGTTCGACAATATTGCCTTCGGTTTGGTGGAACGCAAACTTTCCCGCCCCGAGATCAAAAAGAAGGTTGATGCCGCTTTGGCCGAAGTTGGGATGACCGGCTTTGAAGATCGCTATGAGCGCGAGTTGTCTGGTGGACAGAAACAGCGAGTAGCGCTGGCGCGGGTTCTGGTGATCGAGCCTGAGATATTGCTTTTGGATGAGCCGCTATCAGCGCTGGACAAGAAGATGCGGGAGGAGATGAAATTCTGGATCAAGAACATCCAGAAATCCGTCGGCATCACAACGATCTATGTCACCCACGACCAGTCAGAGGCCCTGACGATGTCGGACCGCATCGCGGTCATGGATCAGGGCCGTGTTTTGCAGGTTGGCTCTCCAGTAGAGATTTATGAGCAACCTGCCTCGCGTTTCATCGCCGAATTCATTGGCGAATCCAATCTTTTGAAATGCCAAGTTACAACGCTTGATGGCTCAGCCTGTAGCGTCAACCTTGGGGATGTATCCATCCCCGGACGTTTGTCTTCAAACGCATCAGTTGAGCCTGGCCAGGATGTCGCCCTTTTGGTCCGTCCCGAAATGATCCGGTTGCGCCCGATCGAAGCGAACGAGCCGCCAAAACTGCAAGGAACGGTGTCTGAAACAATCTATCAGGGCTCTGTCGTGCGCTACCGCATTCACGCAGCTGGTCAGGAAATAATGGTCGAAGTTGCCAATCGCCCAGATCTGCCCCGGCTCAATACTGGTGACAATGTCGCGACATATTGGAGCGCGGAAAGCGGCGTGGTGATCCCGTGAAAATAGGGGTGGATGTCGGCGGCACGAATACGGATGCGGTTGTGTTGGGCACAAAAGGTGTCCTTGGCTGGCGCAAAACCCCTACCACAGCGGATGTCTATTCGGGTATCGTTGCAGTCATCAAAACGGCCATCGCGGATGCGGGCATCGACCTCGCAGATGTCGATTGTGTGATGATAGGCACTACCCAGTTTACCAACGCCGTAATCCAGCGCAGGTCGTTGCTGCCGGTTGGAATTATACGCTTGGCGCTTCCCGCAACCTCGGCCATTCCGCCACTGACAGACTGGCCGGATGAATTGGTTCACCAGATCGGGCGCAATGCATATCTGGTGGGCGGTGGCTACGAGTTCGACGGGCGCGAAATCGCGCCGCTGGACGAAAAGGCTGTGGCCGAAGCGGCGCGCGCATTTCGAAAGGAGGGAATTCGGACGGCTGCGATTACTTCGGTATTCTCACCTATGAACGGCAACATGGAACGGCGTGCCGCCGAGATCGTGCAAAACGAAGTTCCGGATGTTGCCGTGTCTCTCTCCTGTGAACTCGGTCAGTTCGGCCTATTGCCTCGCGAGAATTCCACGATCATCAACGCGGCCCTGTCCGAATTATCAAGTCATGTCGTGCATGCGTTTCGCCGCGCATTGCACGAGCTTGGGCTGGATGTCCCGCTGTTCATTAGCCAAAATGATGGCACTCTTATGCGCGCCGATGATGTGCAGCGCTATCCGGTTCTCACCTTCGCCTCGGGTCCTACGAATTCCATGCGTGGCGCGGCCTATCTGGCTGGAATTCAAGATGCGATGGTGGTTGATATTGGCGGCACGACGTCTGATATCGGCATGCTGCGGAACGGCTTTCCACGCCAGTCCACCAACTTCGTCGACGTAGGCGGTGTAAAAACGAACTTCCGCATGCCTGATGTGTTGGCAGTGGGGCTGGGCGGGGGGAGTCTTGTTCGCGAGGATGGACGAAAAGTCGGACCGGACTCCGTTGGATATGAGCTGACAAATAGTGCGCAGTGTTTTGGCGGGGACACACTGACTGCCACTGACATCGCTGTGGCAGGTGGTTGGGCTGACATCGGTGACCGATCGCTCGTACGTGCCAACAAAGCTACGATTGACGCGGCCCGCGCTGCCATGCGCCAGTTACTTGATGTGAATGTTGAGCGTATGAAAACAGAAGCGGCAGATTTACCCCTGTTGGTCGTTGGCGGCGGCGCAATCCTGGTAGATTGGCCAGTTCAGTCAGTCTCGGAGGTGCTAAGGCCGGACTACTCCTCTGTCGCCAACGCTGTCGGCGCAGCGATTGCCCAGGTGTCGGGCGAGGTCGAGCGTGTCGTTACCCTAAACGAAGCAAACCGGAACACCGTGTTGGATGACGCCCGCCAAGAGGCCAAAGACAAAGCAATCAGCGCGGGCGCAACGGATGAGAGCGTGGAAATCATCGAGGTTGAGCAGGTGCCAATCAGCTATTTGCCCGGCAACCCGACGCGTCTTCGCGTTAAAGCCGTCGGTGATCTGCCAATTTAGGAAGTATTATGGAACTGAGGATCGAAGATGTTGACGACTTGTGCACCGGGGCTGCATTTCTCGGTGCCGGTGGGGGAGGGGACCCTTACATCGGTGGGCTGATGGTAAAGCAGGAACTGGCCGCCGGCAGGAAAATTGAAATTCTTGATCCAGATGGGCTGGACGACAGCAAACTGATCATACCCACGGCTATGATGGGCGCACCAACGGTGCTGTTGGAGAAAATCCCATCGGGGGAAGAACCGATCCGGGCTCTTCGTGTCGTTGAAAAAGAACTTGGACGGCGGGCTGACGCGACAATGCCAACTGAAGTTGGCGGTATCAACTCGACAATTCCACTATTTGTTGGCGCGCGGTTGGGTATCCCAGTGGTGGATGCGGATGGTCAAGGGCGTGCCTTTCCTGAATTGCAGATGGAAACCTTTGCCATCGAAGGCGTCGCGGGTTGCCCGTTGGGCATTTCGGACGAAAAAGGCGACACGGCATTGGTCATGACTGACGATAACCATCGTATGGAGTGGATTGCTCGTGGCATCACCATCCGGTTTGGTGGAACCGCCTATTTTGCAAACTACCCTATGAGCGGCGCTGAGGTAAAACGAAGCGCCGTTAAGCATACCTTGACTCTGGCACGGCGTATTGGCGAGATCATTCATAATTCCCGCCATCGCAAAAATGATCCCTTCGAAGAACTCTGCCAATTTATGGGAACGACAAGCTACGCAGTGGCGCGGGTAATTTTTGATGGCAAGATCATCGATGTCGACAGGCGGACCATGGAAGGGTTCACATTGGGCAGCGTCTCGATCGACAATCCAAATGGCCGTTGCACCATTGAGTTTCAGAACGAGAACTTAATTGTCCGCGCTGAAGGCGAAGTCTTGGCCATAGTGCCGGATATTATCTCAATCCTCGATGCGGAAACTGCAGTGCCCATCACAAACGAAACTTTGCGTTACGGGCAGAGGGTTAAAGTCGTCGCAGTGAGGGTGCCGCCCATAATGCGATCTGATGCAGCGCTACGCCAGTTTGGCCCGCAGGCCTTTGGGATGTCGGAAACCTACAGTGCGCTTGAGTGACGGCATGAATGTCGGTTTTCTCCCTCTTTTCCAACTTTCCTGCCCCCTTTAACTCGGCCTCCAAACGTCGCTTGAGAGGGCACTTGGCGCACCAAGGGCGAGCCCGTAAGAACGAGGTGCCAAGCGACCTGGTGCTAGGCTTGGCAATTCACATGACGGGTCAGATACTGGATTTTACTAGCACTTCCTAAATCTGCTAGGTGCCAGTGGTCGATATCCTTCTCACAATAAAATTGCAGGTATAGGAAAGCAAATGACCGTCTATCTAATCCGGCACGGACAATCGGAATTCAATGCTGCTCACAATGATGGTGACCCGGACCAAATGATTTTTGATGCGCCGTTAACGGAAAAAGGGCGCAGACAGGCGGAACAAGCAAGAGTCGCAATCATCGAGCTTGGAATTCAGCAGGTCATAACGTCCCCGTTGACCCGCGCCGTCCAAACAGCCCTTACAATTTTCCAAGGTGTTGCGCCGATAAACGTGCTGGCAGGCCACCGCGAACTTCTAAGTCATAGTTGCGATGTAGGTCGCTCTCCAAGCGCTCTGCAGATGGAATTCCCGAGCCTGTCTTTCGACCATTTGGATGAGATATGGTGGCATCAGGGGCCGACGAACAAGTATGGCGTTCCGGTCGAGCCAAGGGATATTTTCAAACAACGTATAAGAAATTTCGCTCTGGAACTTAACCAGATGGCGGATATTCAATTGGCGGTGGTCGGCCACGGAGACGCCTTTAAAGAACTGGCGGGGGTCTCGATGGAAAATTGCGAAATCTGCGAATACCTCAATTAATTAGCGATACCTGCACCGGTTCGGGGTGGCTCCGTCGGTTCGAAATGTCGGGAGGCGTCGAACCGGGAAGCGCTCTTATCTTAATTAAGTCTGGTAAGCGCAGCTATGGTTGGCTTCGTTAAACTCAGCTGAACGCCACATCATGGCCCATTGCGATCAGTATGGATTTCGCGGTCCACGGTCCGTTGAAAGCGATTGCTGGCTACGCTCGACAATGAGTTCGATGGCATCTGCAAGGTGTTCCTTGTCGATGTGGTGATCGCCACGCTCCACGCGGATCCGGTGGGCCTCGATCATCACGTCTGCATGCCGGCTCCCCTCGGGCGGTTCGAACCGGTAGCTCGCCAATTCGATGCGGAGACCCAGAGGATCGCGGAAATAGATCGAGTCCATGAAA